>NZ_JBHVFE010000666.1:0-3673 GCF_042801945.1 Kitasatospora sp. NPDC057542 | reverse complement strand
GCCCCGACCGGTTCGCCGGTCGGGGCCTTCGTCATGCCCGCGATTGCACCGGCACGAGCCGCCGGGGCGGCTCAGCGCGGAGCGTCCTTGCCCGGGAGCCGGTGGCGGAGGGCGTCCTGGGAGTCGACGTACTTGAGCATGAGGCGGGCGAACTCCAGGCGCTCCCGCTCGGTCCAGTCGGCGGTGATGTACTCGAAGGCCGAGCGCTGGTGGCGGCCGAAGCGGGCCATCAGCTCACGGCCCTCGGGGCTGAGATGGAGGACGGTGCGGCGACCGTCCCGCTGGGAGGCGGCGCGGATCAGGTAGCCGGCCGAGATGGAGTCGGAGACCATACGGCTGGCCACCGACGGGTCCACACCGAGGTGCTGGGCGACCGCGCCGACGGTGACCTCGCCGGCATCCTCCCTCTCGGCGTCCAGGACGATCCTCAACACCAGCGTGCGACTGAGGTCCTTCTGGGAGATCGGGTCCTCGACTTCCAGGAGCGAGGAGCGCCGCAGCTTCCCGAAGGCCGGACCCACGGCGTCCAGCAGCTCGTCCGCCGTCTTCGGCTCGCGCTTCGTCATGCCCCCATCGTACAGACATGGATGACTCCACGAAGGCATGTGTTGACTCTCAAATGTGTGCATGTAAACATGCATATGTCGCCCCAGCAACGAATGGAGCTTCCCATGGCCATCCTCATCACCGGCGCCCGCGGAAAGGTCGGCCAGGCCGTCATCGGCCGCCTGCACTCCGCCGGTCGCACCGTCCGCGCCGCCAGCGCCAACCCCGCCGAACTGGCCGTCCCGGCGGGCGTCGAGACCGCCGAGCTCGCCCTCGACCGGCCCGAGACCTTCGATGCCGCGCTCCGCGGCGTCCGCCAGGTCTTCCTCTACCCCCAACCCGCCGGCATCCACGAGCTGGTCAAGGCCGCCGAGGCCGCCGGCGTCGAGCACGTCGTCCTGCTCTCCTCGTCCTCCGTCCTCGGCCCCCACGCCGAGAACGACCCGCTCGCCGGCCACAGCCTCCAGGTCGAGCGCGCCCTCGCCGCCTCCAATCTCACCTGCACGTTCCTGCGCCCGGACGCCTTCGCCAGCAACTCCCTCGGTTGGGCCCACTTCATCGGCCGGTCGATGCCGATCCAGCTCGCCTACCCGGACGCGCACATCGCACCCATCCACCCCGAGGACATCGCCGACATCGCCGTCGAGGCCCTGACCGGCACCTCCCTCACCGGCCGCTCGGTCACCCTGACCGGCCCCGAGTCGCTCACCTTCCGCGAGCAGCTCGCCGTCCTCGCCGACACCCTCGGCCGTGAGATCCCAATCGAGCAGATCACCCGCGCCGAGGCCGAGCAGCAGATGGGCGACTACATGCCCGCGCCGATGGTCTCCTCGCTGCTCGACCTGTGGGAGGCCGCCGACCACGGTCCGGCGGCCATCGCCGACACCACCGAAACCCTCCTCGGCCGCCCCGCCCGCACGTACCGGCAGTGGGCCCACGAGAACGCCCCCGCCTTCACCCGGCACTGATCCGGACGGGTCCACACCACGAGGCCCGTCCCCTCCACCCAAGGGATTCCATGTCCACGGCCTTACCCCAGGCCCCCTCCACCCCGCAGACCACGCCCGACCGCCGCCGCTGGGCCGTCCTCGCCGTCGTCCTCCTCGCCGCAGTCCTCGACCTCCTCGACGCGACGATCACCAACGTCGCCGCCCCGACCATCGCCACCGATCTGAACGGCGGCGACGCCCTCGTCCAGTGGCTCGGCGCCGGTTACGCCCTTGCCATGGGCGTCCTGCTGGTGGTCGGCGGCAGGCTCGGTGACAAGTTCGGACGCCGCCGCCTGTTCCTGGTCGGCCTCACCGGTTTCACCCTCACGTCCGTCGCCTGCGGCCTGGCCCTCGACCCCGCCTCCCTCATCGGCTTCCGCCTGCTCCAGGGAGCCTTCGGTGCCCTCGTGATCCCACAGGGCTTCGGCATCCTCGGCGCGGCCTTCCCCCCGCACGAACTCGGCAAGGCGTTCGGAGTCTTCGCTCCCTGCCTCGGCCTGTCGGCGATCAGCGGTCCGGTCCTCGCCGGGTTCCTCATCGACGGCTTCGGCTGGCGTTCCATGTTCCTGATCAACATCGCGCTCGGCGGCCTCGCGATCGCACTGGCCACGCGGCTGCTGCCCCGCGACAGCGGCGACCGGACGGTCACCGTCGACGGTCCGGGCTCCGGATTGCTCGCCACCACGATGCTCGGCCTGCTCTACGGCCTGATCGACGGCTCCAGCCACGGCTGGACGCCCGTCCCCATCCTCTCCCTCACCGCCGGAGCCCTGCTCTTCGCCCTGTTCTGCCTGCGCCAGCGAAGCGCCGCCAGCCCGCTCATCGAACCCTCGCTGCTGAAGAACCGCGGCTTCACCTCCGGCCTGGTCCTCGGCCTCGTCTTCTACGCGGCGGTCGCCGGCCTGCTCCTCGTCCTGTCCCTCTTCCTCCAGGACGGGCTGCACCGCACCCCGACCCAGGCCTCGCTCGGCCTCGCCCCGATCGCCGCCGGCATCATCCTCGCCTCGATCGCCGCGCACCGTCTGATGGCCCGCCTCGGCCGAACGCTCATCCTCGTCGGCCTGCTGCTTACGCTGGCCGGGACGCTGTCGCTGCTTGTCCTGATCCAGGCCACCACCCCGACAGCATGGATTCTCATCGCCCCGGTCCTCGTCGCCGGCCTCGGCCTCGGCACCTGCTTCGGCACCGTCTACGAGGTCACCCTCGGCGGCGTCGGCCCGAAGGAGTCGGGCAGCGCCAGCGGTTCCCTCTCCGCCGTCGCGCAACTCGCCAACAGCATCGGCGCCGCAGCGATCACTACCGTCTACTTCCACACCCCCGGCGGCTCCACGAACGCAGCCGTCCACAGCCTCGCCGTGGTCGCCGTCGCCGCTCTTGCCTGCTGCGCCCTCGTGTGGCTGCTGCCCCGCAACGCCCGACCCCGGCACCACTGACCCACCCAGGAGCACCACATGAAGCCCATCGGTTACTGGCTCAACCGCACCGACAAGGCCCTCACCGGCTACATGAACTCCATGCTGGCCGAGTTCGGCCTCACCCGACTCGCCTGGCAGGTCCTCAACGTCGTCGGGGACGACCCGCGGGCCACCGACACCGACGTGCTGACCGTCCTTGCCGCCAACGCCGATGTCGACGCTCTGACCGGCGCCATCGAGACCGTCGTCGCCGACGGCTGGGCCGCCCGCCCGGAGCAGGGCCGCCTCGCACTGACCGCCGACGGCCGCACCCGCCTCGCCGAGGTCGCCGAACGCGTCGACGCCTTCCGCGAGTTGTCGACGGCCGGTATCACTCGTGAGGAGTACCGGATCGCCATCACCGTCCTGGAACGGATGACCCACAACCTGGATGGCGGGGCAGAACAATGACTCCACCCAAGCCGCAGCTTCGTCATCGGTAGCTGAATTGCAAGGGCGACCGATCCGGCCCTGGTTGCAGTTCTGGTTGCATTCACCCCGGTCCGGCCACGTACGAGCCTCATCGGACGCGCCGCTCCGCCGCAGATCAGGACGTACGCGGACGCTCTCGGACGGCAGGACGAACAGTTGGAAAGCGTGTTGGGGGCAACCCCTCACGAGTTCGAATCTCGTATCCTCCGCCTTTGCCCAGTAGGGCAGTCGAAGGCCCGGACCGCTTGGCGG
>NZ_JBHVFE010000665.1:0-3675 GCF_042801945.1 Kitasatospora sp. NPDC057542 | reverse complement strand
GTCGGACCTGAACCGGCCTCCGCGAGAGGAGTCCGGTTCGCGACGAGGGCCCGCTCCACGACGAGGGCCCGCTCCGTGATGTTCCGGCCGGTTACCTGCGGGTAGGCCGGGGCGCCGCGGCGCACCCCTGTTCGCTGCGGGCGAAACTTTGTTCCACACTGCGGAAGAAGCCGCGGCGAGCGGCGCGGACGACGCCCGTCCGGCGGCTGCCAACACCGCGCTGAGCTGCGATGATGCCCTTCCGTTGGAGGCATTCCCGCCCCGGTGACCACTCTGCGGGCCACCCCCGGGGCGGACCCGGACATCAGCCACCGTGAACAAGTGCGAAGATGTATTTCCGGCACGACTGGGCGCCCCACAAAGGCTTCCGACCCACCGGACCGCGACCGGCCCGGCGACCCACCCCATGCATGGAGGACGTGACGTGGCGAACGACGCCAGCACCGTTTTCGACGTAGTCATTCTCGGAGGCGGAAGCGGCGGTTACGCCGCGGCGCTCCGCGCCGCTCAGCTGGGCCTGAGCGTTGCCCTGGTCGAGAAGGGTGAGCTGGGCGGCACCTGCCTGCACCGCGGCTGCATCCCGACCAAGGCGCTGCTGCACGCCGCGGAGATCGCGGACGAGACGAAGGAGGCCGCCGAGTTCGGCGTGCTGGCCACCTTCCAGGGCATCGACATCAACGGCGTCCACAAGTACAAGGACGACGTCATCGCCGGCCTGTACAAGGGCCTTCAGGGCCTGGTGGCGTCCCGCAAGGTCACCTTCATCCAGGGCGAGGGCAAGCTCTCCTCGCAGACCTCGGTGGACGTCAACGGCCAGCGCATCGAAGGCCGCCACATCGTTCTGGCCACCGGCTCCGTGCCGCGCTCGATCCCGGGCCTGGAGATCGACGGCAACCGCGTGATCTCCTCGGACCACGCCCTCAAGCTCGACCGCATCCCGAAGTCGGCCGTCATCCTCGGCGGCGGCGTGATCGGCGTCGAGTTCGCCTCGGTCTGGAAGTCCTTCGGCGTCGAGGTCACCATCGTCGAGGCGCTGCCGCACCTCGTCCCGCTTGAGGACGAGAACTCCTCCAAGCTGCTGGAGCGCGCGTTCCGCAAGCGCGGCATCAAGTTCGAGCTGAAGGCCCGCTTCTCGGGCGTCGAGTACACCGAGACCGGTGTCCGCGTCTCCACCGAGAACGGCAAGCAGATCGACGCCGACCTGCTGCTCGTCGCCATCGGCCGTGGCCCGGTCTCGGCCGGCCTCGGCTACGAGGAGAACGGCGTCGCGATGGACCGCGGCTACGTCCTGGTCGACGAGTACATGCGCACCAACGTGCCCACCATCTCCGCCGTCGGCGACCTCGCCCCGACCCTCCAGCTGGCCCACGTCGGCTTCGCCGAGGGCATCCTGGTCGCCGAGCGCCTGGCCGGCCTCAAGCCGATGCCGATCGACTACGACGGCGTCCCGCGCGTGACCTACTCCAACCCCGAGGTGGCCTCCGTCGGCATCTCCGAGGCCAAGGCCGTCGAGCTGTACGGCAAGGAGAAGGTCGTCACCCTGAAGTACAACCTGGCCGGCAACGGCAAGAGCAAGATCCTGAAGACCGCCGGCGAGATCAAGCTCGTCCAGGTCAAGGACGGCGCCGTGGTCGGCGTCCACATGGTCGGCGCCCGCATGGGCGAGCAGGTCGGCGAGGCCCAGCTGATCTACAACTGGGAGGCTCTGCCGGCCGAGGTCGCGCAGCTCATCCACGCGCACCCGACCCAGTCCGAGGCCCTGGGCGAGGCGCACCTGGCGCTGGCCGGCAAGCCGCTGCACGCGCACGACTGATCACGCCCCACCCCCTTTCCCGGTACTTCCCGTACGCAAGTACTTCCCGTACGCAAGACTTGATAGGAGTCGCTGAAACCATGGCGGTCTCAGTAACACTGCCCGCGCTGGGCGAGAGCGTTTCCGAGGGCACCGTCACCCGCTGGCTGAAGGCCGAGGGTGAGCGTGTCGAGGTCGACGAGCCGCTGCTGGAGGTGTCGACCGACAAGGTCGACACCGAGATCCCGGCCCCGGCCTCCGGCATCCTCTCCTCGATCAAGGTCGGCGAGGACGAGACCGTCGAGGTCGGCGCCGAGCTGGCGATCATCGACGACGGCTCGGGTGCCCCGGCCGCCGCTCCGGCCCCGGCCGCCGAGGCCGCGCCCGCCGCCGCTCCGGCTCCGGCCGCCCCCGTCGCCGAGGCCCCGGCCGCTGCCCCGGCTGCCCCGGCCCCGGCTGCCGCCCCGGCCCCGGCCGCCCCGGCCGGCGACGCCACCCCGGTGCTGCTGCCCGCGCTGGGCGAGTCGGTCACCGAGGGCACCGTCACCCGCTGGCTGAAGGCCGAGGGTGAGACCGTCGAGGTCGACGAGCCGCTGCTCGAGGTCTCCACCGACAAGGTCGACACCGAGATCCCGTCGCCGGTCGCCGGCACCCTGGTGAAGATCCTGGTCGGCGAGGACGAGACCGCCGAGGTCGGCGCCCAGCTCGCGCTGATCGGCGCCGCCGGTGCCGTTGCCGCCGCCCCGGCCCCCGCTGCTCCGGCTGCCCCGGCTCCGGCCGCTCCGGTCGCCGCCCCGGCCCCGGTCGCTCCGGTTGCCGCCCCGGCCCCGGTTGCCGCCCCGGCCCCGGTTGCCGCCCCGGCCCCGGTTGCCGCCCCGGCCGCCCCGGTGGCCGACAGCGGTGACGCCTACGTCACCCCGCTGGTGCGCAAGCTCGCCGCCGAGCAGGGCGTCGCGCTGTCCTCCGTCGCCGGCACCGGCGTCGGCGGCCGCATCCGCAAGCAGGACGTCATCGCCGCCGCGGAGGCCGCCAAGGCCGCTCCGGCCCCGGTCGCCGCCGCCCCGGCCGCCGCGCCGAAGGCCGCCGCCGCGCCGTCCGCCCTGCGCGGCCAGACCGTCAAGATGACCCGCATGCGCAAGGTCATCGGCGACAACATGCTGAAGGCGCTGCACGAGCAGGCGCAGCTGACCAGCGTGGTCGAGGTGGACGTCACCAAGATCATGTCGCTGCGCGCCAGGGCCAAGGAGGGCTTCCTGGCCCGCGAGGGCGTCAAGCTCTCCCCGATGCCGTTCTTCGTCAAGGCCGCCGCCCAGGCGCTGAAGGTCCACGCGGTCGTCAACGCCCGGATCAACGACGCCGAGGGCACGGTCACCTACTTCGACACCGAGAACATCGGTATCGCGGTGGACTCCGAGAAGGGTCTGATGACCCCGGTCATCAAGGGTGCGGGCGACCTCAACATCGCCGGCATCTCGAAGAAGACCGCCGAGCTGGCCACCAAGGTCCGCGACAGCAAGATCACCCCGGACGAGCTGTCCGGCGCCACCTTCACCATCAGCAACACCGGCTCGCGCGGTGCGCTGTTCGACACCGTGATCGTGCCGCCGAACCAGGTCGCCATCCTGGGCATCGGCGCCACCGTCAAGCGCCCGGTGGTCATCGAGTCCGACGGCGGCACCGCCATCGGCATCCGCGACATGGTCTACCTGTCGCTCTCCTACGACCACCGCCTGGTGGACGGCGCCGACGCCGCCCGCTACCTGGTCTCGGTCAAGGAGATCCTGGAGGCCGGCGAGTTCGAGGTCGAGCTCGGCCTCTGACCCCGCCAGGTCCCCGCGGAACCCCGCGCACGGAACCCCGCGTCGTCCCCGGACGGCGCGGGG
>NZ_JBHVFE010000664.1:0-3676 GCF_042801945.1 Kitasatospora sp. NPDC057542 | reverse complement strand
TCTCGCTTGTGTGCGGCGCTTGTACGGCGCTTGTGCGGCGCTGATTCTCGCTGGTTCTCGCCCGTTCCGGCCGAAACCAGTCAGGAGAAGGAGAAAAGCGGCCAGCTCTGACAAACCGCAGCCCCAGTGGAACCGTTCCGCCACGACCTTCGTACTAAGCGTGACAGCTCCATGCCATTACCCACCCATGGGGGGAACATGACCGTTCGCAGGCCTGCCAGGTTAGTCGCCGCCGGTGTTGCGGCCCTCGCGGCGACCGTACTGCTGACCGCGTGCGACGACGTGAAGTACACGGACGACAAGCCGGGCGACCCGAAGGCGAGCGTCGCCGGGGCCACCGTCCCCGGTGACCCGATGGCCGGCCAGGCGGCCGGTTCGCGGTGCAAGAGCGACGAGATCACCGCCACCGTGCAGATCAAGGGCGCGGGTTCGGCCATGCTGACGATCAAGAACAAGAGTGACCACAACTGCACCCTGTACGGTTACCCGGGCTTCGGCGGTCTGAAGGCCGACAACAGCGCCGACGCGCTGTCGGCCAACCGCGATGCGCACCCCGGCCCGGCGGTGCTGGTCACCCTGAAGCCCAACAAGTCCGGTTACGCGGGCCTCAAGTGGAGCGTCTGCGACACGTCGGACTCGACCTGCCACGTGCTCACCGGCCTCCAGGTCACCGCGCCGGACGAGACCACGCCGGTCACCGCCGAGGTGCTCGGCACCGACGGCAAGCCGGCCGGCCAGCTGCTGGTCTCGGCCGCCGGGCTGACCACCGGCACCTTGCAGCCGAACAACGAGAAGGTGCTCTTCAACTGATGGTTCTCACCTGATGCGTTCCGACTGACGATGTCCGGCTGACGACATGACGGAGCCCCCGGGGCGGTTCTGAGAACCGCCCCGGGGGCTCCCGGCTTCCGTACTTCCGGACGTTACTGGCTCTTGATCGAGTCCAGGATGTCGAGCTTGGACGCCCGGTAGGCCGGCCACATCGCGGCCAGCAGGCCGATCACGGCGGCCGCGAGCAGGTAGCCGGCGATCTGCAGCGGCGGCACCACGGTGGTGATGCCCTTGAGGCTGTCCGCCAGCGTGCGCACGCCCGCCCAGGCGACCAGGATGCCGAGGCCGACACCCACCAGCCCGCCGAACAGCGCGATCAGCAGCGACTCCAGCCGGACCATCCGGCGGATGCCGAGCCGGTCCAGGCCGACCGCCCGCAGCATCCCGATCTCCCGGCGGCGCTCGAAGACCGACATCGCCATGGTGTTGACCACGCCGAGCACCGCGATGACCACGGACATGCCGAGCAGGCCGTACATCATGTTCAGGATCCCGGTGACCATCTGGCGGTTCTCCGCCTTGATCTCCTTCGCGCCCTTGACCGCGATCAGCGGGTTGCCGCCGGACGCGTCGCGCAGCGCCTGCTTCAGCTCGGGGGTCGCGCCGTTCGTGCCCTTGACCAGGATCTTCTCCAGCCCGGAGCCGGGCTGGGCGTGCGGGCCGACCACGGCCTCCGGGGCGACGATCGAGGCCAGCGCGGTGTTGGCCTCCAGGATGCCGCCGACGGTCAGCGAGCCCTTGACGCCGTCCGGGTAGGTGACGGCGAGGGTGTCGCCGACCTTGTACCCGGCCGCCTTGGCGCGGCCCGAACTGACCAGCAGCCTGCCCTGCTTGAGGGCGTCCGCGGAGCCCTCCGTGACCTTGACGGTGGCCAGCTGGTCGATGGTCGCGGCGTCCACCGCGGTCATCCACTCGCTGTCCTCCCCGTTCTGCCCGATCCCGACGGACATGCTGCGCTCGGCGCTCACCACGCTGACGCCGGGCGCCTTGGCGATCTGGGTGGCGATCTCGGGGGAGAGCGAGGAGAAGTTCTGCATCGCGATCGTGTAGTCGGCCTTGAGGTCGGTCGCGGTGAGCCTGTCCACCGCCTGGTTCACCGAGGCGCCGATCACGGTCAGCGAGGTGATCAGGGTGACGCCGATGGTCAGCGCCGAGGCCGTGGCGGCGGTGCGGCGCGGGTTGCGGATCGCGTTCTCCTTGGCCAGCTTGCCCGGCGCGCCGTACAGGGCGCGCAGCAGCGGGGAGATCAGCGTGATCAGCGGCCGGGACAGCAGCGGGGTCAGCACGAACACGCCGATCAGCAGCGCACCGGCGCCGAGGCCGACCAGCTTGACCTCCTTGCCGCCCACGCCGGCCGCCAGCGAGGCGACGCCGACCAGGGAGAACAGCAGACCGATGATGTTGCGGACCCGCAGGCCCTTCTGGGTGGCGGGCTGCTCGGCCGAGCTCATCGCCGCCACCGGGGCGATCCGGGAGGCCCGGCGGGCGGGCAGCCAGGCGGCCAGTACCGTCACCAGCACGCCGACCGCGAGCGCGGCGATCACCGTGGTCGGGGCGACGATCAGCGGGCCGTCCGGCAGGTTCGCGTCCATCGGGCCGTTGAGCAGCGACTTGAGCCCGACGGCGATGCCGATGCCCGCCAGCAGACCGGTCACCGACGCGGTCAGGCCGACCAGCAGCGCCTCGACCAGCACCGAGCGGGTGATCTGGCGGCGGGTGGCGCCGACGGCGCGCAGCAGGGCCAGCTCCTTGGTGCGCTGGGCGACCAGCATGGTGAAGGTGTTGGCGATGATGAAGATCCCGACGAACAGCGCGATGCCGGCGAAGGCCATGAGGAAGGTGGTCAGGAAGGTGGTGCCCTTCCTGATCATCTCGTCCTGCTCGTCGGCGAGCTCGCGGCCGGTCTTGGCCTCGATGAAGTCGCCCTGCGGGACGGCCTGCTTGACGGCGGTGAGCAGCGCGGTGTCGTCGGTGCCCGGCTTCGCCTTGACGTCCAGCTCGGCGAAGCGGCCCGGGCTCAGGTAGAGCTGCTGGGCGGTTGCGGTGTCGAAGGCGGCCAGCGAGCCGCCGGCCACCACGCGCGGGTCGTTGGTGTGCACGGTGCCGGTGAGCTTGAGCTGCATCACCGGGCCGTTGACCGCGACCCGGACGGTGTCGCCGACCTTGTAGCCGCCCTTGACGGCGGTCTTGGTGTCCAGCGCGATCTCGGTGGCGTTCTTCGGGCCGCGGCCCTCGACCAACGGGTAACGCGGGTCGGTGCCGTCGGCGCCCGGCACGTAGTTGGTGCCGGTGGTGGAGAATCCGTTGCCGATCAGCGCGCCCTTCTTGTCGGCGATGCCGGCGAAGCCGCTCACCACGCCGCGGACATCGGCGGCGCCGGGCAGCGCGGCGACCTTCGTACGGGTCTCCTCGGTGAGGGTCGGGCCGGTGGCGGCCCCGCTGCCGTTGCCGCTGCCGTGGCCGAAGGCGGCAGCGCCGGCGGCCTCGCGGTCGCTGACCGTGACGGCGATGTCGGTGTAGCTCTTGGAGTTCTGGGTCCTGAGTGCGTTGCCGAAGGTGTCGGAGAAGACCAGCGTGCCGGCCACGAAGGCGGTGCCGAGCATGACGGCCAGTACCGTCATCAGCAGTCGGCCCTTGTGGGCGAGCACATTGCGCAGTGCGGTGCGGAACATGGGGGAGTGTCAGTCCTGGGAGTACTCGGGGGCGGGTGACTTCGGACGGGGCTGCGGCTGCCGGTGTGTCAGCTGGTGCGGCCCTTGGCGTCGAAGCGGCGCATGCGGTCCAGGACGGTGTCGGCGGTGGGGTTGTGGAGTTCGTCGACGATGCGGCCGTCGGCGAGGAAGAC
>NZ_JBHVFE010000663.1:0-3683 GCF_042801945.1 Kitasatospora sp. NPDC057542 | reverse complement strand
GTGCCGCACCCCCGCCGTACCCCGGGAGGCAGCCTTGATGGTCGAGTCGATCGCCTTCGCCCTCGTCGGCCTGGTCACGGGCTGTGCCGCCCTGCTGGTCCTGCCCGCGTACTTCCGGGCCGCCCGGGCCCTGACACTGGGCACCGCGCTGGCGGCGGCGCTGGTCGGCGGGGTGGTCGCGCACTTCGGCGTGGACGGGCGCCAGCCGGCGGTGTCCGTCACGGCCGCTGCGGTGGCCTCGGGCGTGCTCACCTCGCTGCTGGCCCGGCCGGACCACGCCGCCGGGCGCGCCCCGGCGCACCGGCACCACCCGCACCGGCCCGGCGCCCACCGCGCTTCGCGGCGGCACCGGGCGGCCTGAGCGCCGTTCTAGGAAGCCAGGCCGAGGGCGGCCATCCGCCTGGTGTGCGCCTCGGTGATCCGGTTGAACATCTTGCCGACCTCGACCAGGTCGAAGCCCTGCACCTGGACGCCGCCGACCAGCAGGTTGGACAGCGCGTCGCGCTCGGCGACCACCCGCTGGGCCTGGCTGAGCGCCTCGCCCATCAGCCGCCGGCCCCACAGGGCGAGCCGGCCGCCGGCCCGCGGGTCGGCCTCGATCGCCTGGCGGACCTTGTCGACGGCGAACTGGGCGTGGCCGGTGTCGGACATGACGCTCAGCACCAGGTCGCGGGTGTCGTCGTCCAGCCGGACGGCCACCTCGCGGTAGAAGTCGGTCGCGATGGCGTCGCCGACGTAGGCCTTGACCAGACCTTCCAGCCAGTCCGCGGGCGCCGTCATCCGGTGGAACAGCTCCAGCGGCTCGACGAAGGGCCGCATCGCGTCCTGCGGGTCGGCGCCGACCTCGGCGAGCCGGTCGTGCAGCCGCTGGTAGTGCTGGAACTCGGCGGAGGCCATCCGGGCCAGCGCCGCCTTGTCGGCGAGGTCGGGCGCCATCTTGGCGTCCTCGGCGAGCCGCTCGAAGGCGCTCAGCTCGCCGTACGCGAGCGCCCCGAGCAGGTCGAGCACGGCCGCCCGGTAGCCGGGGTCGGCCGAGCACGCGGCCCAGTCCCCGATCGAGCCGGCTGCCGCGTCCTGCGTCTCACCATGGGTCTCCATGACCCGCAACTTTAGTCCCGCCCGCCCGGCTCCCCCACCACCAGGCACGCCCGGGTGACCGGCCGGACCGGCCGGTCCGGTGGCAGTTGCCGGGGGCAATGTCGGACGCGTCACGTGTTCGAGTCGTCGGCTGACTGTATGGTGGTACGGAGCCCGTCGTGTTCGCATGGTGTCACCGCCGTCTCGGTACCCGCGCGAGCCCTCCGTAGCGGGGCCGTCCAGCCGGACGTGTCCGCACCGGAGGCACGGGTACTCACGTACGCGGATGCCCGGTCGGAGAGCCGATCGGCTCCGACCATGGCTTGGACTTCAAGCCTTGGCACCGCATCAGTGGCCGAGCGAGGGCCGCCGAGACCACGCCCCGAGGCGGAGGTCCCGCGCAGGTCCCTCACGGGAACTCTCCCCGACGCCGCCGGCGACGCGCCCCGCACCAGGGCAGCGCGCACCGGCCGGCCGCAGGGACCGGCGCGGTTGTGCGTTCGCGCAGCTGTAACAGGGCCGCCCAGGCCCGTAGGCAGCCGCGCGGCTGCCCGCCCGCCGCTCGCTCTCGGCCCCTCCACACGGAAGAGGCAGCACCCTGTCCACCACCACTGAACCCATCAAGACGACCTTCCGGGAGCTGGGAATCCTCCCGGAGACCGCCGAGGCGCTCGAAGCCGTCGGCATCGTCCACCCCTTCCCCATCCAGGAGATGACCCTCCCGGTCGCGCTGACCGGCCACGATGTCATCGGCCAGGCCAAGACCGGCACCGGCAAGACCCTCGGCTTCGGCCTCCCGCTGATCGAGCGGGTCGTCGTGCGCGCCGACGTGGACGCCGGCCGGGCCACCGAGGAGCAGCTCTCCGACTTCCCGCAGGCGCTGATCGTCGTCCCGACCCGCGAGCTGTGCACCCAGGTCACCAACGACCTCCAGACCGCCGGCAAGGTGCGCGACGTGCGCGTCCTCGCCGTCTACGGCGGCCGGGCGTACGAGCCGCAGGTGGAGGCGCTCACCAAGGGCGTCGACATCGTGGTCGGCACCCCGGGCCGGCTGCTCGACCTGGCCGGGCAGAAGAAGCTGAACCTGTCCAAGGTCCGCGCGCTGGTCCTGGACGAGGCCGACGAGATGCTCGACCTGGGCTTCCTGCCCGACGTCGAGAAGATCATCACCATGCTGCCGGCCAAGCGGCAGACCCTGCTGTTCTCGGCCACCATGCCGGGCCAGGTGATCAGCCTCGCCCGCCGGTACATGAGCCAGCCGACCCACATCCGGGCCACCGCCCCGGACGACACCGGCTCGACCGTCGCCAACATCGAGCAGCACATCTTCCGTGCGCACTCGCTGGACAAGGTCGAGGTCGTCGCGCGCATCCTGCAGGCCGAGGGCCGCGGGCTGGCGATGATCTTCTGCCGCACCAAGCGCACCGCCGCCGACGTCTCCGACCAGCTGACCCAGCGCGGCTTCGCGGCCGGCGCGGTCCACGGCGACCTCGGCCAGGGCGCCCGCGAGCAGGCCCTGCGGGCCTTCCGCAACGGCAAGGTCGACGTGCTGGTCTGCACCGACGTGGCGGCCCGCGGCATCGACGTCGAGGGCGTCACCCACGTCATCAACTACCAGTGCCCCGAGGACGAGAAGACCTACCTGCACCGGATCGGCCGCACCGGCCGGGCCGGCGCCTCCGGCACCGCCGTCACCCTGGTCGACTGGGACGACATCCCGCGCTGGCAGCTGATCAACAAGGCGCTGGACCTGCCGTTCAACGACCCGGAGGAGACCTACTCCACCTCGGCGCACCTGTACGAGCTGCTGAAGATCGCGCCGGGCACCAAGGGCATCCTGCCGCGCTCGGAGCGGACCCGCGCCGGGCTCAACGCGGAGGAGGTCGAGGACCTCGGCGAGACCGGTGGACGCGGCGCCCGCCCGGGCCGCGGCGGTCGCGGTGGGCGCGGCGGCCAGGGCGGCTCCGGCCGTCCGGGCGCCGGTGCCGCACCGGCCGAGACCGAGGAGCAGAAGCCGCGCCGCACCCGTGAGCGCCGACGCACCCGTCGGGGCGCGGTGGTCGGTGCCGAGGGCGAGGCCGCTGCCGCCGTGACCGAGGCCGCCGTGGCGGCTCCGGCCGTCGAGGGCACCGAGGGCGAGGCCGCGCCGCGCCGTCGTCGCCGCCGCTCGCGCGGCGGTGCCGCGGCGGCCGAGGCCGCGGTGGCGGTCGAGACGGCTCCGGCCGCCGAGGCCGTCGTGGCCGAGGCCGTTGCCTCCGAGCCCGTCGTCGCCGAGGCCCCCGCCCCGGCCAAGAAGGCCACCCGGACCCGCACCCGCAAGCCGAAGGCCGAGACCGTCGAGGCGGCCCCGGCCGCCGAGGCCGCCGAGGCCCCCGCCCCGGCCAAGAAGGCCACCCGGGCCCGCAAGCCGAAGGCCGTCGCCGAGACCGCCCCGGAGGCTCCGGCCACCGAGGCCGCCGCCGAGGTCCCGGCCCCGCGCAAGCGCACCCGCAAGGCCGCCGCGCCCGTGGAGGCCACCCCGGAGAGCTGACACCCGGTGTCTGCCCCGAGGGGGCGGGCCAGGCCACCCGGCCCGGTCCGCCCCCTCGGGCGTTCCCGGGTACGTC
>NZ_JBHVFE010000662.1:0-3696 GCF_042801945.1 Kitasatospora sp. NPDC057542 | reverse complement strand
CAGCCTGGGGTCCGTCGTCAGGCTGTGCGGACGGCGGGCCCCAGGGGCCGTGGCATGTCCGGAATCCGGGACGGCGGGGGATCGCGCGTTCCGGGTCGGTGCCCCATCCATTCGGCCTACGGCTCCAGCGGACGCTGACCAGCGCGGTCCCGTCCGCCACCCTGATGCAGCCCGGCAGGCCGGCAGCCCGGCAGGCCGGCGTCGCCGGCCGTCCCTGTCGTCCCTGTCGTCCCTGTCGTCCCTGTCGTCCCTGTCGTCCCTGTCGTCCCCGCCGTCCCTGTCGTCCCCGCCGTGCCCAAGGGCGGCGAGCCTGCCGAGCCGGGCAAGCCGTCCGGCTCGGCCCGCCCGCCGCTTTGACACCCCAGTCTTCCTGCGGACGGTCAACGGCGTCAGCGCCGTTGCCGCCGACGACGCCCCGGGCTCGGCGGTGATCGCCGGCAAGCCCGGCGGCGCCGACTCCCGCTGGACGTTCAAGGATGCCGGCGGCGGCCGTTACCGGATCACCAACGGCCTCGGCCCGGAGCTCACCGAGAACACCGGCACCTACTTCGCCGACGTCAACGGCTGGAAGGGGAGCCCGGAGCAGAAGTGGGAGGTCCTGAACATCACGGGTGACGCCTACCAGATCAGGATCAGCGACCAGGACTGCCTGACCTACCACGAGGACCGGAAGGCGCTCGGCGTGTGGACCTGTGACGGGTCCGCCGAGCAGCAGTGGACGATCACCGGCTGAAGCACCGCCAATGCCCCGTCAAGATGGCCGCGGGCAGCGTCAAGAACGCGTCAGAGCGGTCGGACGTGCGTTCGGCCGAACCTAGCGTGAGCTGTGAGGAAACGGTTCGCCGTCTGGGCGTGGGGCCTGGCGGCGGACCGTTGGCCGAACCCCGACCCCCGGCGGGTTCCTCCGGGGAAGGTTCGGCGGCCAGTGAAAAACAGGGGGAGGGGGCGCGCGGCGATGCCAACGGGTACGTCGGGCGGTACGGCGGTCGTGGGGAACACGGTCGCGTCGGAGACGGCACGACAGGAGACAGCCGTACCACTTCCCGGGCCGCGCGCCCCCGTCACCGGCCGGGCGGCGCCTGGCGCAGTCGGGCCTGGCGGAACACCCCGCGCCTGGTGCGCGGGCTCACCGGCCTCTGCCTCGCGGCGCTGCTCGCCGCCGGAGCGGTGACCGCCGTCGTCCTGGGCGGGGCCAGGGACGGCACGGACGTCATCGGCCACCGGGCCGCCCCGCAGGTGGTGCGCTCGGCGGACCTGTACTTCGCGCTCAATGACATGGACGCCCAGGCCGCCGACCTGCTGCTGTTCGGTGCCGATCCGGACTACACGACACTGCGCACGCAGACCCTGGACACCTACGAACAGCGGCGCACCCAGGCCGACACCGACCTGCAGAGCGTCGCGGAGGCGGTGGCGGGTGACCAGTCAGGACAGCGGGCCGTGCAGACGGTGATCGGTGAACTCGGCCGCTACGAGGCCCTGGTGGCCCGTGCCCAGCTGCTGGAGGACCAGGCCCACGCCCCGGTCGGCCGCCCCTCGGCGGAGGCCCTCGCGGCCTACCGGCAGGCCACCGACCTGCTGCGCCAGCGCCTGCTGCCGGCCGTCGACGAGGTGACGAAGGCCAACGCGGTCGTCGTGGAACGCAACTACACCGACCAGCGTGACGCCCTGGCGGACGGTTGGTGGTGGATCCTGCTCATCGGTCTGGTCGTGCTGGTCGCGCTCGGGCTGCTGCAGAGGGTGCTCGCCGTGCGCTTCCGGCGGCGGGTGAACGTGCCGCTGGCCGTCACCACGCTCCTCACCGCCGTCGGCCTGGCCACCGCGCTGGCGCTGACGTCCCGGGCGGACCACCAGCTGGTGGTCGCGAAGAGCAACTCCTTCGACTCCGTGATCGCCCTCAGCCGGGCTCGCTCGGTGGCGTACGACCTCAACGCCGACGAGAGCCGCTACCTCACCGACCCCGCCCGGGCGGCGGCCTACGAGCAGAGCTTCCTCGACAAGACCCAGGCCTTCGCCCGGATCGACGGCGCCACCCTCACCACGTACAACGACCGGCTCGCCGCACTGGCCGACCGGCACCGGGCCGACCACGGTCAGGTGGGGTTCGGCGGGTACGTCGGCGACGAACTGCGCAACATCACCTTCCCCGGTGAACAGGACGCTGCGGAACGGGTGCTGGCCGCCTTCCAGCAGTACCAGCGCGACGACCGGAAGATCCGCGCGCTGAACGCCGAGGGCAGGCTCAAGGAGGCCGTCACCTACGACACCGGCCTCACCCCGGGCCAGTCCAACGCGGACTTCGGGACGCTCGGCGCCGCCCTGGACGACGACCAGGCCATCAACCAGCGTGCCTTCGACGGCGCCGTCTCCGACACCGACGGCGACCTCGGCGTCACCACCGCCGGCCTCGGCGCGGCGGCGCTGGTGGCGGCGCTCGCCCTGACCGCGCTCGGCGTTCGGCCGCGCCTGCGCGAGTTCTCCTGACAGAGGCGGCCGGGGCCGTCGGTGTCCGACTCGCCCTTCCCTCAACCACAGTCCGGTGTCGCGTGGTTCTGCCCTGCCGTTCTCCGATAGTGCTCCGATAAGATGGCTACAGGTGTGCCAGGAAGGTCGTGGTGGTCCTGGCCACGGCCGTGGCCACCTTCGCGCGGCGCCTGCGCGTTCCCGCGCCGTCGCTGCTGGTCCTGGCGGGGATCGGGGTGGTGCTGATACCCGGGCTCCCCGCCCTGCACGTCCCGCCACAGGTGATCGGCACGGTGCTCCTGTCGCCGCTGCTGTACGCCTTCGCCGAGGAGCTGTCCCCGCGCGACCTGCGCACCGTGTGGCGCCCGGTGACGATCCTCTCCCTGGAACCAGCTTCACCTCGCCCGCATGCTCAAGGACACCGGCGGCATCCCGGCCCACGGCAACCGGCGCTCCGAGTGGGACGCCGGCTGCCGCTTCGACTTCGAGAACCCGGAACACCGCTGACTCGGAGGCCGGTTTGGCCGGGAGCGATCTCGGTTGTCGGCTATCCGCGTAGTCGCTCGACCAGCGCGGTGAAGAGCTGCAGGTTCGGGAATATCCGAACCGGGTCGCCGGACAGCCCCGCCCGCTTCCCGACGACCTCGATGCGCACGAGTCCCCGCCTCGTTCCGACGCCCTCCACCTGCGACCAGGGGGCCCGCCTTCGCCCCGTTTCCAGGCCGGTCCAGCTCACCTGGAAGCTGCCGAACGACAGGGTCTTTCCTGCCCGGAGCGCGGTGATCGCGTCCGTCAGCTGCGCGTCGGTCACGGCCTGATTTTGTCGGGTCATATGAGAGCCACTGCTCCGGTGTGAATGAGAGCCAGGTCTAGGCCGTTCGTGGCGGTGGTGTACTCGACCGTGGCGGGTGTTCTTCGGCGAGTTCGGGAGCCAGTCCGGCGAGATTGGGAGCCACTGATCGGGTGACCTGGTGGGCGTGGGCGGAGTGTCCGTAGGGGCTGGGGTGGGGGCGTCGGTAGCTTGTGATCGCAGGCCCGGGTCGCCTCCCTGACAAGTCGCGGCCAGGGCCTCGTTCCTGGACGCGCCGGAGGGCTGGTGTCCGCGTACTCGTTGAAGTGCTCAGCCGGGTACGGATAGACGTGCACAGCGTCGTGCGGATCGGCGATGAGACGAGCGGATGCAGAACCGACGCTTCAACCGACCGCGATCCGACCACCGGACTCAGCGAGACC
>NZ_JBHVFE010000661.1:0-3697 GCF_042801945.1 Kitasatospora sp. NPDC057542 | reverse complement strand
GTGCCTGCTGCTGCCAACGCCCGGACGCTGTGGGGACGTCGACGGGACGGGCCTGGCCCGGTCGTATGCTGGCCGGATGATCAAGCCGATTGAGCTGGTGATATTCGACTGCGACGGTGTCCTGGTGGACAGCGAGGTGATCGCCGTCCGGGTGCTGGTGCGGCTGGGGGAGGAGTACGGCTGGCCGCTGACCGAGGCGGAGGCGATCGAGCGGTTCGTCGGGCGGTCCGAGGCGGTCAACAACGCGCTGGTCGCCGAGCGGCTCGGGGCGGAGACGGCGGCGGTGTGGGGCAAGCGCTTCCACGAGCTGCACGCCGAGGAGGTCGACGCCGGGCTGACCCCGGTGGACGGCCTGCCGGAGGCGCTGGCCGCGATCACCCTGCCCACCTGCGTGGCCTCCAGCGGCACGCACGAGAAGATGCGTCACACCCTGGGCCGGACCGGCCTCCACGGCCACTTCGCCGGGCGGATCTTCAGTGCCACCGAGGTCGGGCGCGGCAAGCCCGCGCCGGACCTCTTCCTGCACGCCGCGCGCTCGATGGGCGTCGACCCGTCCGTCTGCGTGGTGGTCGAGGACAGCCGGCCCGGTGTCGAGGCCGCCCGCGCCGCCGGAATGCGCGCGCTCGGCTACGCGGGCGGCGTCACGGCGGCGGAGCGGCTGGCCGGGCCGGGAACGGTCGTCTTCGAGGACATGCGCGAGCTGCCCGCACTGATCGCCGCGGGCGCGGTGGGGGAGTGACCGGGGCAGGGTAATCCGGTTGCCGGGCGGGACGGGCGCTGGCAGGGTCGGGCAGCATGACCTCCTCCGGCAGGCTGCACCCCGACGAACTGGACATCGACGAGGCGCTGGTGCGCCGGATGGTCGCCGAGTGCTTCCCGCAGTGGGCCGGTCTGCCGGTCGAGCCGGTGGCGCCGGTCGGGACCAGCAACGCGATGTACCGGCTGGGGACGGAGCTGGTGGTGCGCATCCCGCGGATCCCCGGGGTGGTCGAGGAGATCGCCAAGGAGGACCGTTGGCTGCGGCGCCTCGCCCCGCGGCTGCCGGTCCCGGTACCGGTCCCGCTGGCCGTGGGCGGGCCGGTCGACGGTTGCCCCTGGCCCTGGTCGGTGCTGCGCTGGCTCGACGGGACCAACCCGGCCGCCGGACGGCCGGCCGAACCCGGACTGCTGGCCCGCGACTTGGCGGCCTTCGTGACCGCCATCCGCCGGATCGACCCGGCCGACGGCCCCGCCGCCCACCGCAGCGAGTCGCTGGCGGAGCGGGACGCCGGGACCAGGACCGCGATCGCGGCGGTTGCCGACCTGGTCGATGCCGAGGCCGTGACCGCCGCCTGGGAGCACGCGCTCCGGGCCCCCGCACCCGCCGGCCCCCCGGTCTGGATCCACGGCGACCTGCAGCCCGGCAACCTGCTGGTGGACGCACGGGGCCGGCTGAGCGCCGTCATCGACTTCGGCTGCGCGGGCCTGGGCGAGCCGGCCGTCGACCTGATCCCCGCCTGGTACGTGCTGCCCGCCGCCGCCCGTACCGTCTTCCGTGCGGCCGTTGCCGTCGACGACGCGGCGTGGGACCGCGCCCGCGGCTGGGCCCTCTCCATCGCCCTGTCGGAAGTGGCCTACTACCGCGACAGCAGCCCGAGGATGACCGGCATCGCCCGCCACGTGATCGCCGAGGTGCTGGCCGATCACGCCTCCCCGTCCGGCAGCCGCCACTCGTAGGGGAACAGCTCCCGCTCCCACCCGGGGGAGGCGGCGAGTTCGCCGGCCGCCTCCGGAGTGCGCAGGAGGCAGCGGTGGCGCAGCAGTTCGCGCCGCTCGGCGGGGGTGAGCAGACGCTCCTCGGGGCCGAGGTCCCGGTAGTGGCCGAGGTCGGGGCGGCCGTCGACCGATCCGGCCTCGGCGACGTTCAACAGGTCGCCTCCGGCGGTGCGGTAGTCGAGCCGCAAGTCGGTGCGCCACTGCGAGTTGCCGCCCCAGCTGTGGGAGAGGTCGCAGGTGGGGCGGTGCGCGCGGCGGAACGTCCAGTAGAGCGGGAAGCGGTCGGCCACCCCGTGCTCCGCGTGCGCCGCGCCGGCCCGGACCCGTACGCCGGCCCGGTTGAACAGCAGCTCGCCGAGCATCAGGCCGGGCCACCTGACGTCCAGGACCTCGATCGGTGCCTGCGGGTCCTCGGCCCGCTCGACCTCGACGATCTCGTGGAGGAAGGGGTCGAAGCGGGCGGCGCTCTCGAAGGGCGCCATCCCGAGGGCCGTGAACAGGCCTGGGTAGCAAGGAGGTTGCGGGTCGAGCAGAAGCACGTCGGCGACCCGGCCGAGGGCGTAGAGCTCCTCCAGCAGGTCGGGCCCGCCCACGCTCGCGTCGGCCCACCAGGAGGTGCGGTGGACGGCGGCGGTCCGGAGGCGGTCGCGGTACCCGGGCGCCTCCGGACCGGCCAGCCAGCGGTCGATGTCGTCCTCGTACGGGCCGTCGTGGTCGAGGAGCTGCTCGTAGAGCGTGCGTGCGTTCACGGCGGCGATCATGGGCGGGTTCCGCCGAAACGGTCAACCGCCGCCCGGCCGCCCCCGACCGTACGACGGGCGGGGGCGGCGCTGGCGGGTCAGTACCAGAGGGCGCCGGACTGGCCCTTGTTCTCCCACTGCTGGGCGTTGGCCCCGTTCGCGGTGGAGGAGTTGGTGATCTCCAGGTACTTGCCGCTGTGGTTCTTGAACAGGTAACGGGTCATGCCGTCGCCCGACCGGGTCTCCTGCCACTTCCACTTCGCGCCGGCCTGGCCGTTGCACGTCCACTGCTGGGCGTTGGCGCCGTTCTTGGTGGAGGAGCCCTCGATCTCCAGGCACTTCTTGCTGTGCTCGTTCACGAAGTAGTAGAAACCATCGCCCGCGGGCTTGAAGCGCCACACCGCGCCGGCCTGGCCCTTGCACGTCCACTGCTGGGCGTCGGCGCCGTTCGCGGTGGAGGAGCTGGTGATCTCCAGGCACTTGCCATTGTTGTTCTTGATGACGAACGGGTCCGAGACGGCGGCGAGCGTGTCGCCCTTCTGGAGCACGGTGCCCAGGCTCGGCGTCTCGGCGCCGTCCTGCGGCGCGGCGACGGCCTGGCCGCCGCCGAGGGCGGTGAGCCCGAGCGCCAGGGCGGCGAGGGCGATCCCGGCGGCGGAGCGCGGGTTCCTGCGGAGTCCGTTGCTGGACATGGATGGTCCCCCTTCGAGGGTGCTGGTGTCGGTCCGTGTCCACCGGATGAGCCCCCGTGGTGGACACGGCATCAGCTTGCCGACCTCCCGGGTGGGTTGTCGCTAGCAGTCAGTCCACGGTCGCTTGGTTCAGAGTCCACCGCCGGCCGTCACGGCGCCGTGGCGGAAGTCGCGCGGCGGCAGCCCGTACGCGCCGCGGAAGGCGCGGCTGAAGTCCGCGGCGCGGGGGAACCCGCAGCGGGCCGCGATGACGTGGACGGGGGTCGCGGCCAGGGCCGGGTCGGCGAGGTCGCGCCGGGCCCGTTCGAGGCGCTGGCGGCGGATCCAGGCGGCGACGGTCTCCTCCTCGCCCTCGAAGAGGCGGTGCAGGTAGCTGACCGAGATGTGGTGCGCGGCGGCGACGGCGCCGGGGCTGAGGTCCGGCTCGTGCAGGTGGGTGCGGACGAAGGCCCGGACGCGCTGGACCAGCGCCCGGCGCCGGCTCTCCGGCGGTACGGCGTCCTCGGCGTC
>NZ_JBHVFE010000660.1:0-3703 GCF_042801945.1 Kitasatospora sp. NPDC057542 | reverse complement strand
GAGACCTTAGACAAGCCTCATCATCCCAGTTCAGAAGGCACTTTCGCGTTCCCGCTCATGATCCGGACACGGCCCCAAGTGAAACGCGCAGGCTAGCCGTTCGTGGCACCAGCGCACCCCACGGGCCCCGGTCTCCTCGGGAGCTCTGCGACTCGGGAGAAACGAGAGGTCACCGTGCGGCGGGCTCGCACCACCAACACCAACGAGTGATCAAGCACGCGGTGTTGACCGTGGTGGTGGCCGCGAAGACGCCGGACGCCGCCGCTCTTGATGGAGGCATCAGTGCACCCGGTATCCGCAAGGCATCCGTCCGACGCCCACGCGACCACCACCACTCACGAGTGCCAGGGTCGCGCGCCGGTCTACCCAAAGGCGTCACCGGCCCGGATGCGAGAAGGCGTCACGGCCCCCCTACAGCACTTGTCAGCGATTTCCCCGACAGCGGTTGTCGGCCTGTTCGACGGGAAATGTTGCCGAGAAGTGGCAGCGCTTGGGTCGTGTCGCTTTGGCGGAAGTCGGTGGCACAGTGCGCCGGGCATGAACCATGATCTGTCCATGGAACGAGTTATTGATCTTGATGAGGCGGCTGCAGAAGTAGCTGATCGGGCGCCGGGGTGGCGGGCTGCTGGCCTGACCGTTGGTCAGGTGACCTGGCGCGACCATTCAGTGCCCTGGACTCAGCGGTTTGAGACGGACAGGTCGGTGGTGAACGATCCTGACTCCGTTGGTGTGCTCATCTCGGGCCCGGCGGAGGCTGAGCTGTCGGTGGTGCTGTTCCGTGGTGGCTGGGCCGATGTCGACTACGTCGCCAGCATGGACGACGCTGGCGCCCTTCCGGCTTCGGGTATCGCTTCAGCTCGGGAGTTCGGAGTCCAGCTCGACGGCTGGGTGGCCCGCGTGTTCGGTCGGTCCTCCTATTCCGGCGAACCGAACCCGTGACGGGATCGAAGACGCCGGACGTTGGGGAGGGTCGGGGGACCACCGAGGTCAGCGGCCCGAGCGAGGGCTGAGCAGCAGGCCGGGCCAGGCGTCGTCAACACGCCCCAGCCCGGCCCGGGGCGGCCACCCCTTCGCATGGACGCACACCAGGACAGGCTCGCACCGACGGGGAGGACCATCATGTTCACCGACGCTTCGACCACCGCGGGCAGGGCCGTGCTCGACGACCGCTACCCCGCGCTGGACGAACTCGCCGACGCCGCACGCCAGCTGGCCGACCGGCACCCGGACCTGTGCCGCGTGCGCACCCTCGGAACCTCCCGCGCCGGGCGCCCCCTGCTGCTCCTGACTGTCGGCCGCGCCGTCGACCATGTCCTGGTCGTCTCCGGCGCCCACGCCGACGAGTTCTCCGGCCGCGCGAGCGTCCTGGAACTGGCCCACCGCGTCCTGGCGCAGCCGACCCTGCGCTCCGGGGTTACCTGGAACTTCCTGCTCTGTCTCGACCCCGATGGCGCCCATCTGGCGGAGGAGAGCCGTCATGCCCGCACCCTGCCCGCCTACTTCGCGGCCTTCTTTCGCCCCGTCGCCGAGGAGCAGCCTGAGTGGGCCCCGGCTGTCGGCGCTGGCCTGCCCGAGAGTCGTATCCTCCTTGACCTGATCGACGAATTGCGTCCGCGTCTGCAGTTCTCCCTCCACTCCACCGATGTCGGCGGCACCTTCGTTCAGGCCACCCGCGACCTGCCCGGCCTCGCCGAACCGTTCGCCAAGTCTGCCGCCGGCCTCGGTATCCCCGTCGACTCCGGTTCCTTCGACACGTTCTGGCTGTGGGAGCCTGGCCCGGGCGTTTTCATCATGGACCCCGGCGACATCGACCGGCAGGAGAGCACCACCGGCATGCTGCCCGCATCCGGGAGCCCGGGCGACGAGCCGGACACCGCCGAGAGGGGCGTGCGGGCCACCACCTGGTTCACCCCGCAGCGCCACGGCGGTGACACCCTCATCATCGAAGTCCCCGTCTGGGCCGCGCACCCCGACCCGACCCGACCGGCCCTCGATGCCCGCGCCCACCTGACCGCCTGCGCCGACCAGCTCCGCCACCACGGCCACCAGATCACCGAACTCCTCGACACCGCCCTGCCCCACCTCACCGACACCCCCCTGCTGCGCGCCACCGACACCCCGCTGACCGCCCTGCGCCAGCTCGCCGACCAGTGGCACCCCCGCACCGGCGGAGAACGCCTCCTGCAACCCGGCCTCATGACCCCCGCACGCCTCGACGGCATCACCCTGTGGACCCACCGCCTACCCATACGCACCGCCGCCCTGCTGCGCCGCGCCCTCGGCCCGGCCGACGAGCACACCGCACCGGTCGCCGACCGTCTCGACCACCTGCTGCGGGACTGGACCGCCCGGTACGAGCAGCGGTTCCGGCCCACGTGGATCCCAGTAGCGTGCCAGGCCGCCCACCAGGCGAACACCGTCCAGGCTGCTGTGGAACTCAGCCTGCGCACGGCATGACCGGCAAGTCGTCGGCCTTGTGGGTCTTCGGGAGCCGGCCCAGGCACTGGACGAAGCCCTTCTTCTCGTCCCTGCCCATCCGGGGCAGGCCGAACTCGACGAGCGCGGCATCGGAGGAGAGTCAGCATGAGAACTGCTGGCGGAGAACAACGTCCCCTTCGTTCTCGCCGAGTCGGACCGGGTCATCCTCATGCACCAGGGTTACCAGTTCGATTTTCTGCGCGGCCCCGGACCCGATCCCGAGGTGTGGTCGTACTGTGAGGGCGGCGGCCCTGGCCAAGTGCCCACCCTGAGCTTCGCCCGGTTCACCGACTGGCTGCAGGCCCACGTCACGCAGCAGACCGAGGCGTGGGCGCGGCTCGTCCCAATGTACGACGCCGAGAAGCAGAAGGGGCCCGGCGAGCGGCGCCTGTACTTCAGCCGCCGCCATCCGGACGGCAGCGTCACAGACGAGCTCTGACGGCGTCCCTGTCACAGCCCCTCGTTGATGACGGAGATGGTGACGGTGGCCTCGTAGCGGACGGCGAGCTTGTCGTATCTCGTGGCCACCGCCCGGTGGTGCTTGAGCCGATTGATCCCACACTCGACCGCGTGACGCTCGCGGTAGTCGGCCTTGTCGAACTTCGGCGGGCGGCCACCACGGGCCCGCCCGGTTTCTTGCGGTTGCGGATCTGGTCGGACTTATCCGGAATCGTGCAGCGGACCCGTGTTTGCGCAGGTAATCGCGGTTGGCTCGGGACCCGTAGAACCTGTCGGCCCGCACCCGGACCGGTCGGCAGCGCGGCCTGCCGACGCCCCGTGGGACGCCCGGATGTGTTCCAGGACCGGCTGGAACTGGGGACTATCGTGCCGCTGGCAGTGACCAGTCATGCCGGGCACCGCGAGGGTCACGGTGGTCGCCCATGACCCGGATGTCCAAAGCCCTCCCCATGTTCGCTTTGGTCCCGGGCAAGCAGTCCCGTTCGCATTGCTGAGGCGTCGTTGCGTGTGTCACCGAGATGCTGGACGGCGGCGGTGAGACACAGTCGCCCGGTTGGCGAGCCAATCGGGTCAGCGGCAGTTGTGGGCCGGCGGATTGCAGAGCCTGACGTCGCGCACGCCTGGCAGGTCGGCGATCCTCTGCCGGAGGACGGCAAGGTCGGCGGCGGGAGCCCTCTCTGCCAGCCTTGGGTGAGACATCCCGCTTTGTCGGGTTAGCCTGAGAGGGCCCGAGTAGGAGTTCCACCCCTGATGACCAGCACCAACC
>NZ_JBHVFE010000659.1:0-3756 GCF_042801945.1 Kitasatospora sp. NPDC057542 | reverse complement strand
GGTGGCAGCCGGGCCCTTCGGTGCGAGGGTGTGTCAGGCAGTCAGAGAGGTGTCACGCGGCGGGGGTCCCCCGGGTGACGGAGGGCGGTGCCTAGAAGGCCTCCTCCGCCAGCTCCATGATCTCGTTGTCGATGCCCTCGGCGATCAGGCGCTGCGGGGCGACGGTCGGCAGGACGTTCTTGGCGAAGAAGCGGGCCGCCGCGACCTTGCCCTGGTAGAAGGGGACGTCCTTCTCCGAGGCGCCGGCCTCCAGCTTGGCCAGGGCCACCGCGGCCTGGCGCAGCAGCAGCCAGCCGACGACGACGTCGCCGGAGACCATCAGCAGGCGGGTGGTGTTCAGGCCCACCTTGTACATGTTCTTGACGTCCTGCTCGACCGAGGAGAGGTCGGCCAGCAGCTTGCCGACGATGGCCTCCAGGTCGCCCGCGGCCTTGGTGAGCAGGTCGCGCTCGGCGGCCAGGGCGTCGCCGCCGGCGGCGGAGCCGAGGAACTTCTGGATCTGCTCGGACAGCGCGGTGAGCGCCTGGCCGCCATCCTTGACGATCTTGCGGAAGAAGAAGTCCTGGCCCTGGATCGCCGTGGTGCCCTCGTACAGGGTGTCGATCTTGGCGTCGCGGATGTACTGCTCGATCGGGTACTCCTGGAGGTACCCGGAGCCGCCGAAGGTCTGGAGCGACTGGGCGAGCTGCTCGTAGGACTTCTCCGAGCCGTAGCCCTTGACGATCGGCAGCAGCAGGTCGTTGAGGCGCTCGGCGGCCTCGTCGCGCTCGCCGCGCAGCTTGGCGGCCATCATGTCGTCCTGGACGGACGCGGTGAACAGGACCAGTGCGCGCATGCCCTCGGCGTAGGCCTTCTGGGTCAGCAGCGAGCGGCGCACGTCCGGGTGGTGGGTGATGGTGACGCGCGGGGCGGTCTTGTCCAGGAACTGCGAGATGTCGGCGCCCTGCACGCGCTCCTTGGCGTACTCCAGGGCGTTCAGGTAGCCGGTGGAGAGGGTGGCGATGGCCTTCGTGCCGACCATCATGCGGGCGAACTCGATGATCTTGAACATCTGGCGGATGCCGTCGACCTTCTCGCCGAGCAGCCAGCCCTTGGCCGGGTGCTTGGCGCCGAAGGTCATCTCGCAGGTGTTCGAGGCCTTGAGGCCCATCTTGTGCTCGACGTTGGTGGCGTAGACGCCGTTGCGCTCGCCCAGCTCGCCGGTCTCCCAGTCGAAGTCGAACTTGGGGACGATGAACAGGCCCAGGCCCTTGGTGCCCGGCTTACCGCCCTCGGGGCGGGCCAGCACCATGTGGATGATGTTCTCGGACATGTCGTGCTCGCCCGAGGTGATGAAGCGCTTCACACCCTCGATGTGCCAGGAGCCGTCCTCCTGCTGGATCGCCTTGGTGCGGCCGGCGCCCACGTCGGAGCCCGCGTCGGGCTCGGTGAGGACCATGGTGGAGCCCCACAGGCGGTCGGTCATCCGCCGGGCGACCTCAAGCTGCTCCTCGGTGCCCTCCTCGGCGATGACGCCGGCGAAGGCCGGGCCGGAGGAGTACATCCAGATGGCCGGGTTGGAGCCCAGGATCTGCTCGGCGAAGGCCCAGATCAGCGAGTTCGGGGTGACCTGACCGCCGATCGACTCCGGGATGCCCAGACGCCACCACTCGGCGTCCATGAAGGTCTGGTAGCTCTTCTTGAAGGTGGCCGGGATCGGCGCGGTGTTGGTCTCCGGGTCGAAGACCGGCGGGTTGCGGTCGGTGTCGGCGAAGGACGCCGCGAGGTCGTTCTCGGCGAGGCGCGAGATCTCGCTCAGGATGTTCTTCGCGGTCTCGACGTCCATGTCCGCGAACGGTCCGGTGCCGTACACCTGCTCGCGGCCGAACACCTCGAAGAGGTTGAACTCCACGTCCCGCAGGTTGGACTTGTAGTGACCCATGGCCGTTATCTCCGGTTCGTCGCTTCCGGGAGACCGCCGCGTTCCGGCGTCCCGTACCCACCAGTAGGCATCATGATGCTACCCAGCGGTAACTTGGGCAAGCCCCCGCCCGTGAATCCGCTATGAACGTGGTCACGTCCCACAGCCAGGACCGCCACTCCTTGTCAGGATCGGCGCCAGCGCGGGAGGGTGCGCTCCCGCTAGCCTGTCCGTGTGTACGGATATGACCAGAACACATACCCGGGCGACCCCTACCAGCAGCAGGCGGGACCGCAGCAGGGCATGAACGGCATGCCCGGACCCGACGCCTACGGCGGGCAGTCGCAGCCCCCGCAGCAGTCCCTGTACCCCGAGCCCTCGCCGCCCTCGCTCGCGGACGCCGTACGGGCCTTCACCACCGGCTCGATGGCGGTCGAGGACTTCCAGGCGATCTTCATCACCTCGAAGGTGCACTGCCCCCGCGGCGACCGCCCCGGCTTCCTGGCGCTGCACAACACCCCGACGCCGGTGATCCCGATGTTCAGCTCCCTGAAGGAGCTGCGCCGCTACGCCGGCAAGGACTCCAAGCACTTCACCGTCACCGGCGCCGAGGTCCTGGACCTGCTGCCGACCGGCTACGGGTTCGCGCTGGACATGGAGGGCGAGCACCGGATGGTGTTCGACGCCAAGGCCGTCGAGCAGATGGTGGACTTCACGATGCGCCGGATGTACGGCTGACCCACCCTGGAAGAGGAGCCCGCGCTCCTCCGTCACTACTTAGTTCAAGTTTCAACTTGCTTGTTGTTGAGGATTGAACTAATCTCGTGCACGTAGGCCCGACACCCCCGAAGGAGGCCGACATGCCCGCCGTGACCGTCGACAACCCGCTGACCCTCCCGCGCGTCACCACGCCGGACCCCGCCGTCACGAGCGCCCGGCCGGTCCTCACCGTGGCCACCGCTCCCGAGGGCTACGAAGGCGAGGGCTTCCCCGTCCGCCGCGCCTTCGCCAAGATCAACACCAAGTACCTCGACCCGTTCATCATGATGGACCAGATGGGCGAGGTGGACTACGCGGCCGGCGAGCCCAAGGGCACCCCCTGGCACCCGCACCGCGGCTTCGAGACCGTCACCTACATCATCGACGGAACGTTCATCCACCAGGACTCGCACGGCGGCGGCGGCACCATCACCGACGGCGACACCCAGTGGATGACGGCCGGCTCCGGCCTGCTGCACATCGAGACCCCGCCGGAGTCGCTGGTGATGTCCGGCGGCCTCTTCCACGGCCTCCAGCTGTGGGTGAACCTGCCCGCCTCGGACAAGATGATCGCCCCGAAGTACCAGGACATCCGCGGCGGCAGCGTCAAGCTCCTCAGCACCGAGGACGGTGGCGCACTGCTCCGGGTGATCGCGGGCGAGCTGGACGGCCACCGGGGCCCCGGCACCACCCACACCCCGATCACCATGATCCACGCGTCGATCAGCCCCGGCGCCCAGATCACCCTGCCCTGGCGCGCCGACTTCAACGCCCTCGCCTACGGCCTCGCCGGCAAGGGCGCGGCCGGCCAGGAGCGCCGCCCGTTCCACATGGGACAGGCCGTGGTCTTCGGCGACGGCGACTCGATCACCCTGCGCGCCGACGAGAGCCAGGACTCGCGCAGCGCCAACTTCGAGGTGGTGCTGCTCGGCGGCCTGCCGATCCGTGAGCCGGTCGCCTGGTACGGGCCGTTCGTGATGAACAGCCACCGCGAGCTCCAGCAGGCCATGGAGGACTTCCAGGCCGGCCGCCTCGGTACCGTCCCCGCCGACGGCCACTGACGGCTCCGGAGCCGACACGGCGGAACGGCCGCAGGT
>NZ_JBHVFE010000658.1:0-3763 GCF_042801945.1 Kitasatospora sp. NPDC057542 | reverse complement strand
GCGCTCAGCCCGCGTACACGTCCTCGACGTACCGGCCGGCCTCGATCAGCCCCTGCAGCCAGGCCTGCGACCGCTGCTCGTCGGCCCCCGGAGTGCGCTCCCGGTACAGCGCCCGGAAGGCCGCCCGGACGCCCGGCGCCATCCGGGCCCCGTCCCCGCACACGTACACCTCGGCACCGGCTTCGAGCAGCTCCCAGACCTCGGCCGCCTCGGCCGTGATCCGGTCCTGCACGTAGCGCCGCCCGTGCTGCGGCCGCTCGCTGAAGGCGGGCCGCAGCGACACCGCGCCGGCCTGTTCGGCCGCCTCCAGCTCGCCCCGGTGCAGGTAGTCCGCCGCCGCGTCGTCGCAGCCGAAGTACAGCAGTGCCGGGGCGAGTTCGGCCCCCTCGGCGAGCAGTGCCCGGCGGTCGGCGACAGCGCCCCGGAAGGGTGCCAGGCCGGTGCCGGCCGCGATCATGACCACCGGGGTGCGGTGGCCGATCCGGAACGCCTCGCGGCAGGGCTGGACCCGGGCCAGCACGGTGTCACCGACGGCCGCCCGGTCGAGGTGGCCGGAGCCGGTGCCGCGGAAGGTGCCCCGGCCGGAGCGGGCCGGCCCGCTGAGCACCGAGACCATCAGGTCCACCTGGCCCGGGTCGCCGGCGGGCGAGGAGGAGATCGAGTAGTGCCGCGGCCGGATCGGCGGCAGCAGCTCCAGCAGCACCGGCCAGGTGAGCCGCTCCTGCACGGCCGGGTGGTCCTCGATCAGGTCCAGCAGGGTGCGCGGGTCGTCCTCCGGCAGCGCCCGCAGCGCGGCCTGCTCGGGCGGGCAGGGGTTGAGCGCGGCCAGTGCGGCGCGCTGCTCGGCGCTCGGGCGGTCCTGCAACTCGACGTGGTGGGTGAGCAGTTCGCGCACCGCCAGCGGGCGGTCGACGGCCGGTCCGGTGCGCCGGTGCGCCACGATGGCCAGCACCGTGTCCGGGTCGGCGCCGAACAGCTTGGCGGCGCGCTCGACCAGCGCCGGGTCGTTGGCCGGCAGCACGGTGAGGTGGTCGGCGGTCCGGTAGCCGGTGCCTTCCGGCAGGGCCAGGCGGACCAGCCGCTTGACCCGGTGGTAGTCGGGGTCGGTCAGGCTGCCGACGGCGGTGACGGTCAGCTCCGCCATGTCGTGCCGGGCGGCCAGCGCGGCCAGCGGGCCGCCGGTCACCTCGGTCACCGAGTAGGCGGCCTCCGGCTGCGGCGCGGCGGGGGCGTCGGCGTCCCCGTAGCGCGCCAGCAGGGCCTCGCGCAGTGCCCCGGTGAACTCCCGTACGGTGCCGGCCAGGTCGCCGGAGGCGTCGGCCTCGGCGCGGGCCAGCAGCCGGGTGCCGCCGAGCGCGGCGAGCCGGTCGTCGATCAGCGCCGGGACGCGCTGGTAGGTCGCGGCGTAGGTGCGGTCGCCGATGCCGAGCACCGCGTACTCGACACCGTCGGCCGTCCCGCCGTCCCCGGACTCGTGGGAGTCGTACGACTCCTGGAGCCGGCGGACGAACAGGGCCGCGTCGTCGGTCGGCTGCCCGTTGTACGAGGCCGCGGTGATCACCACCGGCCGGTCGGTGGGCAGCCCGTCCGCGTACGCGTCCAGCGGGGCGATCTCGGTCTCGCAGCCGAGGTCGGCGGCGGCCTCCGCGAGCTGCCGGCCGAACTCCCGGCAGGCGCCGTAGTTCGAGCCGTGCAGGAGCAGCAGCCCGGTCCCCCGCCGGACCCGCCCGGGGCGTTCGGCGGCCGGGCCGGCCTGCCGGTCCACAGCCGTCGGCGTGGCGCCGAGGCCGGCGGTCCGGACGGGCGTACGCCGGGCGAGGCCGAGGGTGAACCCGTCGGGCTTGATGGTGAGGGTCTGCTTGACGGTGAGCCGGTAGTCGGCGTGGTCGATCAGCCGGTAGCGGTGGACCAGCATGCCGAGCAGCATGACGGCCTCGTGCAGCGCGAACTGCCGTCCGATGCAGGCGCGTTCGCCGGTACCGAAGGGCTTGAAGGCATGCGGGGAGCGGGCCTGCTCGCACTCGGGGTCGAACCGGGACGGGTCGAACAGCTCCGGGTTGTCGCCCCACGCCGGGTCGCGGTGCAGCATCGGCGTGCTGACGAAGACCGTCTCCCCGGCGCGCAGCGGGATGCGGCCGCCGAGCAGGGTGTCCTCGCGCGCCTCCCGGCTGAACGCGGGCGCCGTCGGCCACAGCCGCAGCGCCTCGTTGAGCACCTGGCGGGTGTGGCGCAGCCGTCCGACGTCCTCGTAGGAGGGCTCCGGGTCGGTCTGGGCGCCCCAGAGCGCGTCCACCTCCCGCTGCACCTGCCGCAGCACGGTCGGGTGCTTGACCAGGTAGTACAGCGCGAAGGAGAGCGCGCCCGAGGTGGTCTCGTGGCCGGCGATCAGGAAGGTGATCACCTGGTTGCGGATGTTCTCGGCGTCCAGCCGGGTGCCGTCCGAAGGGCGGACCGCGCCGAGCATCAGGCCGAGCAGGTCCTCGGCCGGGCCTTGCTCCTCCTCCCCGGCACGGGCGGCGATCACCTCGTCCACCACGTTGGCCAGGTAGTCGGCGTCGGCCCGGAAGGCCGCGTCGCGTTCGCGGTGGTCCGCCTGCGGGTCACGGGTGAGCCCTGTCATCGCCCAGTTCAGGCAGCGCACCATCGCCTCGACGAAGGGGTGCGGCTCGTCCCGCTCGAAGGATCCGAAGTCGAAGCCGAAGCCGGCCAGCCCGATGGTGTCCAGGGTCATCCGGGTCATGTCGCCGGGCACGTCCACCGGCAGTCCGGCGGCCTGCCGGCGGTCCCAGGAGTCGACCAGCCTGCGGGCCACCCGCAGCATCACCGGGTGGTAGGTGCGCATCGAGCCGAGCGCGAAGGCGGGCATCAGGATGTCGTGCGCCCGGGCCCAGTTGGGCTCGTCGTTGTAGGCGGTGAACAGGCCGTCGCCGGTGAACTGACGGACGTTCTCCAGGGCCGGGCCGACCGACTTGGTGAAGCGGGTCTCGTCGGCCAGCTCCGCCACCAGCTCCAGGCTGCTGACGACCATGAGGTCCCGGCCGTGCAGCCGCTGGACGAAGGCCGGGCCGTGCTCTCTGGCCAGTTCCATGGTGCGCAGCATCGGGACGGCGGCCGGCGGCGCCGCCGAGATGTCCACCAGGGGGACGGCCCGGCCCTCCGCCCCGGCCGCCCGCTCGTCCTCGGTCATGCTCTCCACGGTCTCGGTCATCGCTGTGCCCCTCCCACGGCAGGAAACTTTCGACTTCCACCACTGTGCGCCCATCGGGCGGCGGGTCCGGCCGGGATCACTACATGATTGTGTAGTACCCGGGGCGGTCGCGGACTTGCCCACGAACCGTCAGCTCTGGTCCCCGGCAAGGAGAACCACAGATGCGAACGACCGAGGGCTGCGGGCCCGCACCGGGCAGCCGGCCGGACGCCGCCGTGATCTGGCGCAACCGGGCGCTGCGGCTGCTGGACCACGTACCGCTGCCCATCGCGGTGTGCGAGTTCGGCGGGCGGATCCTGATCGTCAACCGCGCGATGGCGGCCGAATTCGGGCGCTTGCCGGGGCAGATGCGCAACCGTAGGATCCTGGAGTTCTTCACCCTCCGGGACAGCGGCACCCTGGAGGCGCTCACCGAGGCCGTACGGCTGCACCGCCGCTCCCAGTACCCGGCCCGGGTCTCCTGGACGCCCGTCGACGGCCGCGGGCGCAACGGCGAGATGACCGTCGCCCTGGTCGGCGACACCCCGGAGCAGACCCCGAGCCTGCTGCTCTCGC
>NZ_JBHVFE010000657.1:0-3781 GCF_042801945.1 Kitasatospora sp. NPDC057542 | reverse complement strand
CAGGCTCGTGATCGTACCGAGCGGACCGGTGCCGTGGTGGGACCTCGGCAGCGGGACCCCACCAGGCGTCGGGCGGGAACTCAGGCCGCCCGGGCGGCGGGGGTCAGGCGCCGAGCCAGAGGTCCGGGCCGAACACCTCGTAGTGGATGTCCGCCGCCGGGACGCCCGCGGTCAGCAGCTGCTCGCGGACGGCGCGCAGGAAGGGGAGCGGGCCGCAGAGGTAGGCGGTCGTGCCGGCCGGGACCTCGACGGTGGAGAGGTCCACCAGGCCGGTGCGCTCGGCCGGCCACGCGCCGAGCGGCTGCTCGTAGAAGACGTGCGAGGAGGCGTTCGGCAGCGTGGTGGTGAGCTGCGCCAGCTCGGCCCGGAAGGCGTGGCTCAGCTGGTCGCGGTCACCGTGCACGGCGACGATCCGCCGGGTGGAGCCGGTGGTGGCCAGGTGGTCGAGCATGGCGGTCATCGGGGTGTTGCCGATGCCGGCGGAGGCGAGCAGCACCGGGCCGTCGCCGTCGGCGAGGGCGATGTCGCCCAGCGGGGGCGCCAGCTCGATGGTGTCGCCGGCCTTCAGGTGGTCGTGCAGGTGGCCGGAGACCTCGCCGCCGTCCTCGCGCTTGACGCTGAAGCGCAGCGCGCCGTCGGCGCCGCCGGAGAGGCTGTACTGGCGGATCTGGTGGGCGCCGTCGGCCAGTTCGGTGCGCACCGAGACGTACTGGCCGGGGCGGAAGGCCGGCACCGGACGGCCGTCGGCCGGGCGGACCAGGTAGGTGGTGACGGTCTCGGTCTCCTGGACCCGGGCGACCACGGTGTAGGGGCGCCACAGGTCGGCCGGGTCGCCGCCGGCGGCGACCTCGGCGCGCAGCCGGTCCTCGATGGCGATCAGCGCGTTGGCCATCAGCCAGTAGACCTCGTCCCAGGCGGCGGCGACCTCGGAGGTGACGGCCTCGCCGAGCACCTCCACGATGGCGGCGAACAGGTGCTCGTGGACGATCTTGTACTGGTCGTTGTCGATGCCGACCGAGACGTGCTTGTGGGCGATGCGGGCGAGCATCGCGTCCGGCCGCTGGTCCGGGTTGGCGATCAGGGCGGTGGCGAAGGCGGCTATCGAGCCGGCCAGGGCCTCGCGCTGGCTGCCGTTGGCCTGGTTGCCCCGGTTGAAGAGGTCGCGCAGCAGCTCCGGGTGCGCGGCGAACATCCGGTCGTAGAAGCGCGGGGTGATGTCCCCGATGGCGGCGCCCACGACGGGCAGGGTGGCCTCGATGACCTCGGCGGACTTCGCGGACAGCATCAGACGGCTCCTAAGTGGTATCTGAGATTCGTATTAAAGGCCGCAGGGTGGTGCGCGGCCCCGGGTGGGCTGGTCAGCCGGTGGGTCCGGCGGTATCGGCGGGTCCGGTGGTCAGGCTGAGCAGGACCGGTCCGGTGGGGGAGGCCACCAGGTCGGCGACGCAGAGGTGGTCGAGCGCCGCGAAGAACGCCTCCTGGGCGTTCCGCAGGGCCCCGCGCAGCCGGCACGCGGCCCGCAGCGGACACGGCGGGTCGTCCTCGCAGCCGACCACGTCGCCGACTCCCTCCAGTTCCCGCAGCAGCAGTCCGAGCGAACCGGTCCGCCCGGCGAAGGTGAGCATCAGCCCGCCGCCGCGACCGCGTCGGGCCTCCACCACTCCCAGGTGCTGTAGCCGGCTGACCACCTTCGCCGCGTGGGTGTACGGCACGCCGACCGACTCGGCCACCTCGCGGGTGGTCGGGTTGTCGCCCTCGCCCAGGACGGCCAGTCGCATGGCGATCCGCAGGGCGATGTCGGTGCTCTTGGTCAGCCTCACGTTCGAAACGCTATCGAATGCGACTCTTCAACTCCAATTTTCTGCACGACTCCGATTGAGGCCCTGGTCACGCTTCCCGCGGGGAGACGGGTCGAGGGCGGTGGCCGCGTCGCGCCGCGATCGAATCTGAACACTTGGCGACATTAGTAGTCACTCCCTGACGGAAAGTCAGGTCGGCTCTTACGCTTCCCCCTGCTCCGAACACCACCACACCCGCACCACCCGTACGTGCCGAGCAGCTGGAGGGATCCGTGAGAACACCCCGTTCACCCCGTTCACCCCGTACCCGGACGGCCGTGGCCGCGATAACCGCGACCACGGCCGCACTGCTGTCGCTGCCCGCGACGGCCGAGGCCGTCACGCCGCCGCCGAGCGTCGCCGCGCACGTGGCGGTGGCGCCCTACCCGGCGGGCATCGCGCTGACGCCGGACGGCGGTCACGCCTACGTGACCAGCCAGAGCAGCGGCGCCGTCAGCGTGCTGGACACCGCGAGCAACACCGTGTCCGGCAGCTTCACCGCCGGGACCGGCTCGTACGCCGTCGCCGTGTCGCCCGACGGGCACCGGGCCTACCTGACGCACCACCTGGACAACACCGTCAGCGTCGTGGACACCGCCACCAACACCGTCACCGCGACCGTCCCGGTCGGCGCCCAGCCCTGGGGCCTCGCCCTCGCGCCGGACGGCTCCCGGGCCTACGTGAGCAACGCCGCCGCCAACACGGTGAGCGTGCTGGACACGTCGTCCAACACCGTGACCGCGACCGTGCCGGTCGGCGCCGAACCGCACGGACTGGCCGTCTCCGCGGACGGCACGCGGCTGTACGTCGCCGCCTCCGGCGACAAGGCCGTCACCGTGGTCGACACCGCGAGCAGCGCGGTGAGCCGCACCGTCCCGGTCGGCCACGGCGCCTTCGGCCTCGCCCTCAGCCCCGACGGCACCCGGCTGTGGACCGCCGACGGCGACGACGGCACCGCCGCCGTGATCGACACCGCGGCCGGCACGGTCCTCGGCACCGTCGCGGTCGGCTCCGACCCCTACGCCGTGACCCTCTCCCCGGACGGCGCGGCGGCCTACGTCTCCGACTACGCCGACAACACCCTGAGCGTGGTGGACACCGCGAGCCGGACGGTCACCGCGACCGTCCCGGTGGGCGCGAGCCCGTACAGCCTGGCCCTGACCGCGAACGGGCGGCGCGGCTACCTCGCGGACTTCACCGGCAGCGCCGTCGACGTGGTGAACTTCCCGCTGCCGGTGCCGGACGTGACCGCGATCACCCCCGACAGCGGCTCCGGGCTGGGCGGCACCACGGTGACCATCACCGGCACCGACCTGGCCGGCGCCACCGCCGTGACCTTCGGCGCGGCCGGCGCCGCCGGCTCGTTCAGCTGCACCCGGACCAGCTGCACCGCGACCGCCCCCGCCACCACCGTCACCGGGCCGGTGGACGTGCGGGTCACCGCTCCCGGCGGCACCAGCGCGGCCGTCGCCGCCGACCGCTTCACCTACACCGCCCCCGCCGCCCACCTGGGCGTCGCGCTCACCGCGACCCCGGTGCCCGGGTTGCTCTCCAGTCGGGTCGACTACACCGTCACGCTCACCGGCCAGGGCCCCGACCCGGTGACCTCGGCCACCGTCACCGCCGACCTGCCCGCCGGGCTGACCACGACCTCCGGTGACTGCGCCGTCGCCGCCGGGAAGCTCAGTTGCGCGCTGACCGCGCCGCTGGCCAAGGGCGCGAGCACCACCCGGCACTTCTCGATCGGGGTCGGCCTGCTCTCGCTGCTCCGCAGCTGGGACGTCACCGTGGCCCGCACCGCCGGAGCGCCCGCCGACCCGTCGCCCGCGACCAGCCGGGCCACCCGCAGCTGCAGTGCGGTGCTCGGGCTGCTGATCACCTGCGAGTAGCGACGGCCTGCCGCGCACGGGCAGCTGCCCCGGGCCCCGCCGAAACCTTTCGGC
>NZ_JBHVFE010000656.1:0-3788 GCF_042801945.1 Kitasatospora sp. NPDC057542 | reverse complement strand
GTCGGCCAGGCGGCTGGTGCGGCGCTGGTAGCGCTCCACGACGCCGGGAACCTGCTCGCGGAACGTCTGCCGCCGGCAGCCGAGCACCGGGCACGTCAGACGCCGCAGCCTCACCGAGACGACGACCCGCCGTCCGTCCATCGGCACGTCCGCGACCCTCCGCCCGTGGAAACCGTGCACCTGCCCTGTCGGCGTCTCACACACGGGGCACGGCACCGGATCATCCCGGGTCCGCGCCGTCACCCGGATCAGATCGCCCTCGTCCGCCACATCCTCGATGACCAACGCCGACAACCCCGAAAACACCACGCTCACAGACTCGTTGACACCTCGCACACCATGCCAACGACGCCCGTCACCCTTCGTTACCACCGATTACGGGACAGAGCCGTTGGCTGGACAAACCCCGTACCGCGGACCGGTTCACCAAGACATCCTCTTGAGTCTGTGACCGTTCCGCGTAGGTCGGGCGGATTGTGCGTGCACTGTTCTACGCCGGGGTCCTGTCGATCCGGAGCGGCAAATCTGACGCTATGCTGTGCGGCGGTCTACGGACCGTATCAGGGGGAATGGGGGAGGACCATGGGGAGTGATGGTACCGGGACGGGGTTCAGTGCCCACCCGGAGAAGCTTGGGGACGCGGGTGACCGCTTGGTCTCGGCCAGCGGGGATGTGGGTGGCGTCAAGGAGATCCTGGGCAAGCTGAACATGTCCGACCCTGCCGTCCTCGGTGAGTATGCGGGTGATGCGGCGAAGGCGTTCTGGCAGGCCTGGCAGGACGAACTCCAGGTGAACGTTGACGCGCTGTCAGACCTCGGCGGCAGGGTGCACACTACTGCGGCCAACTATGCCAAGACGGACCACGGCGTCCAGCAGCAGTACCAGCAGCAGGGGGCCTGACCGTGCCGGACCATGATGCGCATCCGCTCGGTGAGAAGCCCGGCAGCCAGCGACAGCAGGTAGAGAAGCTGAAGAAGACGATCGACGAGTCCCACGGCATGTGGGGTGCCGGCGATCTCAAGTACGCGGTGCACGATGCCCTGCAGCTGCCCGTGCCCAAGGGCGACTCCGGCAAGCTGGGCGAACTCGCCGCCGCGTACAACACGGCGAGCAGCCAGCTGGACCAGATCCAGGTGAAGGTGGCGCAGGTCAGCTCGCAGCACCTGCCGGACGCCTGGACCGGGCAGGTCGGGGAGAAGGCGGCCGAGGTTGTCAAGGCCTCCGCCGACGACCTGACGCGCTGCCGCGACGTGCTGGGCAAGGGCCGGGACCAGCTCAAGGCGCTGGCCACCGCGCTGAGCGAGGCGCAGAACCTGCACGGGCAGGGCCACGCTCCGCTGAGCGAGGCGCTGAAGCTGCTGCACGACATCACCGTCGTCGGTGCGCCGGACCCGTTCAACTGGGATGACGACAAGATGCACACCGCCCACGCCAAGGCGAAGGAGGGCATCAAGTCGATCTTCGACGCCGCGGTGAAGGCCGAGAGCGCGGGCCGCGCCGCGGCCCGGGAGCTGAACGCGCTGGCGGGCAAGGCGCTGGCCGCGCGCTTTAAGAACAAGGGCCTCGGCGCCGCCGACAAACTGGTCATCGCCGATGCGGCCGTCAACGGCAACCAGGACTACGGCGGCATCCTCACCGCCAATGACGTGACCCGAGCGGGCCAGTTCATGGACAAGATGAGCGACGCCGACCGGGCCCGCTTCGACCAGCTGCTGGCCGGCAGCAAGTCCCCCGAGGAGCGCGCCTACCTGATGAAGGCGCTCGCCGCCGGACACGGCTACGACGAGATCAAGGCCTTCGACGACCTGATCCACGAGCACGCCGACAACCCCGGCTGGCTGGCCGAGCGCATCTCCCCGGTGCAGATCGAGGCGGCCTCCACCCAGATGGCGGGGACGGGCTACAAGGGCGTCAACTGGGACCAGGGCCAGCATGAGACGTGCGTAGCGGCGTCGACGGTGACCGCCCGGGCGATGGTCGACCCGCTGTTCGCCTTCCAGCTCACCACCGGCGGCCACCCGGACGACCCGGCGTACGACAACGGCAAAGCCTCATTCGAGCGGTGGGAGAAGGAAACCAACCGGCTCTACGACACCCGCACCTGGATGCACCTGGGGAAGGGCGGGATGTTCGACTGGGAATCCAAGAACATCGCCAACGACGAGATCGCCGCGCACACCGGCGCGGAGTACCACACCGTGGACCTCGACAGCCGCGACAAGCGCCAGAACGCCCTGGCCGAGATCGAGCAGAAGGTCGACGAAGGCAAGCCCGTCCCGTTGTCCGTCCACGGCGGAACCCTGCTCGACCCCCACGGCCACGTGATGATGATCATCGGGCACCGGGGCGACCAGCTGGAGATCTACAACCCCTGGGGCTACACCGTCTGGGTCAGTGAGAGCGACTTCATCAACAACCACATGGCGGGCGCCTCCGACGACAGGCACCCCGATGTCCGAAGCGTCCGCATGCCCAAGTGAGGCCCGAGTTGAACACCCCACAACCCCAGAGCGACAGCCAGCTCGCCGAGCTGGACGTCGAAATCCTGCTGCGCTTCGGCCTGCCGGCTCCGGGACCGCACCGCTCCGCGCTGTTCGGCGACGGCGCGGTGGCTGCCGCGATCACCGTCGACCGACTCGGCGTGATGCCGCGCGCCCTGGTCTTCCTCGGCGAGGTGGTGCGTTCCGGTGGCACCCGCTTCGCGGCCGCACTGCCCGAGCCGCTGCCCGGCCCGGCGGCCGCAGTGGCGCGCGGCTGGCTTCAGACAGCCGCCATGGTCGTACAGGACCCGACGGGGGACCAGCTGGTCGCCCGCTGGTTCGACGCGGTCGCCGCTGTGCTGGCGCTGCGCGTCACTCACCGAGAGGCAACCTCGTGAGGAGGCGGTGGCGCCGAGTCCTGCTGACAGTGGCCGTACTGCTGGCTGTCGCAGCCACCGTAGGCGCGGTGACCATCCACTGGATGACCACCGGCAAACTCGACCACGGCACCGTGTTCAGTCAGACCTCGGGACAGCTCACCGTCAAGCCCGGCGAGCTGTTCTCGATCGAGGTGTTCGCCTACCAGGACGCGGGCGACATCTGGACCATGGCCAGCCCCGCCCCCGACCCGGCCATCGTGCAGGCCGCCGGCGACGAGTACGTCGACAACTTCGGCGTCAAGGACCTGCCCGGCTTCGGTGGGAACGGAGCGCTCGGTACGGGCGGCCACTACTACTTCACCTTCCGCGCCCAAAGTCCCGGCCGCACCACCATTACCGTGCACGTCAGGTTCCGCGACCAGGCAGGCGGGACGTTCTCCGGCGGGCCTGACCAGACCAAGCGCCAGTTCACGATCGATGTCCGCTGATCCAAGTGGAGACTCCATGATCGGCGCGGGACTCCTCGACGGCGACTGGGTCACCGTCCGCTGCCAGGCCGTGGCCGAGAGCGGAGACATCGTGGCCGCGCGTCATCACCCAGAAGATGCCCGGCGACGTCGCCAGGCGGCTGTACGCCGCACGCGACGCCGGAGCCACCCAGGCCCAGCAGGAAGCGATCCTCGCCGAGGCGCTGCGCGAGCACTACTTCCAGGACCGCGGGCACCGCGCCCGCGGCCTCGATGTCGAGCTGAACGACGTGGCGTGGATGGATCTGGAGGGCATCTAGCCTCTCCAACGGCCTCCGTGTCGCCGAAACGAATATCCCGGCTGCTCCTGAGAGGACGTTAAGTCCCCTTTCTCTCGGTTCGTGATCGCCCGTTCGTGTGAACGTCGGCCGTACTGGCGTGCCAGTCGGGGCCCGGGTGAT
>NZ_JBHVFE010000655.1:0-3788 GCF_042801945.1 Kitasatospora sp. NPDC057542 | reverse complement strand
ACGCCGTACTCGTCCAGCTCCGACAGGAGGCCGTCCACGCCCTCCCGGTCGGTGGTGTGGTCGTCCGCGAAACGACGGTCACCCGTCGCGTCCGGGACGTGCTTCACACAGACAACGATCCTCAAGCTCACGGCCTTGTCTCCTGTACTGGTCTCGTCCGGCGGCTGCGGCGGTGCAAGCGGGCGCGAACACGGCACGCACCCGCTCCGGGCAGCGAATTCCCGTGCCGGTCCGGAACTTCCTGGCAGCATACTCGCCGGTAGCGCAGCGGTCACTACTGGCCAGTAGCTTATGCCGTGCGGCTGCTCCGCCGCCTGCGCCCATCCTGCCCCAGCCCGAGGCCGACTCCACCCGAGGGGGCGGAACTCGTGCGGCCGGATTGCTCACACCACGCGACCGAGCGCCGCGATCACGTCCACTCTGCGCGGCTGCCCCGCCGCCCGCCGCACCACCCGGCCCTCCCCGTCCAGCACCAGGACGGTCGGCGTCCGCCGGACCTCCAGCCGGCGGACCAGCTCCAGCCGCTCCTCTGCGTCCACCTCGACGTGCTCGACCCCGTCGACCATCCCGGCCACCTCGGAGAGCACCCGCCGGGTGGCGCGGCAGGGCTGGCAGAAGGCCGTCGAGAACTGCACCAGCGTCGCCCGCGCGCCGAGCGGCCCGCCCAACTCGGCCTCCGACAGCCGTTCCGCCCCGTCCTCGGCGCTCACTCCCAGCCTCCCGTCACCCCCGGCCCGCAGCGGACCGGGCCCGGCCGCCGTCGAAGCACGACAACGCGGGCCGCCGGCCCGCTCGTCCCTCCAGTCTGCGGCAGCGCCCGCGGCGCCCGAAACACGGTCGACCGCCGGGGTCGGCCTGCGCACCGGCAACTGCGCGCTCCTTGCCGCCCAGACACTCGTCTTCGCCCTCGGTGCGTTCGGCGGTCTGCGCCTGGCTCCGTACGTCCGACTGCGCGCCCAGGGCCGCCTCACCGTCGGCGCCTGATACCGACGACACCGGGCAACGGAAAAGTTCCCGTGGGAATTCATCACGGAGATCACACCGCCAATAGTCGCCTGACCGCACGGCTCAGGTGACAGCAGGCACTCGTTCGGGGGATCATCTCCGTGAATCACCCGTGACCGCCGCGGAGTGCCGTGCTCCGGTCGGCACCGCCCGCACAACGGAGCGGGTACCCGCCGAACCGGGCTCCGGCCCGTGGAAGTCAGGACTGACCGTGGCAGAGTTCGTGTACCCGCCGGTGATCGGCGCCGCACTCACCGCCTTCCGCGCTCTCGACGCGCGGATCAAGATCGTGGGCGCCGAACACATCCCCGCCAGGGGGGGAGCGGTACTGGTCAGCAACCACATCAGCTACCTCGACTTCCTCTTCGCGGGCCTCGGCGCGTACCGCGGCGGCAAGCGCAAGACCCGCTTCATGGCCAAGGACGACGTCTTCAAGCACCGGATCTCCGGCCCGCTGATGCGCGGCATGAAGCACATCCCGGTGGACCGCACCGACGGCCAGCCCGCGTACGAGGCCGCCGTGCGCGCCCTCAAGGCCGGCGAGGTGGTCGGGGTGTTCCCCGAGGCCACCATCAGCCGCTCCTTCATGCTGAAGAAGTTCAAGACCGGCGCCGCCCGGATGGCCGCCGACTCGGGCGCCCCGCTGCTGCCCGTCGTGCTCTGGGGCACCCAGCAGCTCTGGACCAAGGGCCGCCCGAAGACCCTCACCAAGCGGCACGTCCCGGTCACCATCATGATCGGCGAACCGATTCACCTCGGGCCGAACGACAAGCCGGTGATGGTCACCCGACGGCTGCGCGCCGCCATGAGCGAGATGCTCGACCAGGCCCAGCGCGAGTACCCCGGCAAGCCCTCCGGCCCGGACGACGCCTGGTGGCTGCCCGCCCACCTCGGCGGCACCGCGCCCACCCTGGAGGTCGCCGAGGCCGAGGACGAGGCGGAAGCCCTCGCGAAGGCCGAGCGCCGCGCCGCCCGGGGCTGATCCCCCTCTCCGCCTCCGTCCTCCCATTTCCGCCTCCAGCCCGCGTCTACTCCGTGCGACCGACCGAACGCGGTCCGTCGCGTGTCGCCCGGCCGCCGAAGCTCCCCGTCTGACACAGTGACAGCTCCTTTCAGGGGCCTTCGTCCTGAATCCGCGGCGGGGGCACACGTCGGAACGGTCGAAAGGCTCGGAGGCGGAGATGGCAAGGATCACCACCGGCACACGACAGTCAGCCACGGGCAGAGCCCGCACTCGCGCGAGCGCCGGTGCGGGCCTTCTGCTTCTGGGCACCCTGCTCACCGGCTGCGGGGCCCAACCCGGGGAGATCCCACTCTCGGAGATCCGGCCGGAGACCCCTACCGCCACCCCCGCGGCGACACCCGACCTGGTCGACGCTGCCGTCGGATCGCCCGCGGCCGCCGTGCACAACGGGCTGATCGTCAGCCGCGCCTACACCGACGCCTCCCGCACCAGCAGCGCGATCGTCACCCTCTCCCCCGACGGCAGCGGCCAGCGCCAGGTCACCCAGCCGCCGGCCCGCGCACTCGACGACCGCCCGGACTGGTCACCCGACGGCACCACCATCGCCTTCGACCGCACCGACCCTCAGAACGGCACCGCCCGACTCTGGACCGTCCCCACCGCCGGTGGCCCCGAGCACCAGGTCAGCCAGCTGTGCGACGGCGGCACCGCCGACTGCACCAACGAGGACGAACGCGCCCCCGCCTTCTCCCCGGACGGCAAGCAGGTCGCCTTCAGCCGCTCCTGGGGCGCCCTGGACTCGTCCGGCAGCCACCAGGTCCAGTACTCGGACCTCTATCTGATGAGCCCCGAGGGCACCGACGTCCAGCGGCTCACCTTCCTCACCAACGACAAGCCTTACTCCGGAGCAGTCAGCAACCCCAGCTGGTCCCCCGACGGCAAGCAGCTCACCTTCGAGTACCGCACCAGCGCCACCGGGCAGCCCGCCAACAGCCGCGCCATCTACGTCGTGAGCGCGGACGGCACCGGGCTGCGGCAGCTCACCCCCTGGGAACTGCGCGCCGGCGACCGTGCGGACTGGTCCCCCGACGGCACCCGGATCCTCTTCACCACCTACCCGGCCGGCCCCGACAACGCCCCCGGCGGCGGCATCTACACCATCCACCCCGACGGCAGCGCCATGGGAGCCCTCACCCCCGCGCCCTCGAACACCTTCTACGGCACAGCCGCCTACGCGCCCGACGGCAACTCCATCGTCTTCGCCCAGGCCCCCGCGGGCGCGGGCACCGACCTCTACAGCATGCGGTCCGACGGTACGGGCGTCGCCCGTCTCACCAACAGCGCGGACAGGTGGCTCAGCCGACCGGCCTGGGGGACGGCGGAGGCCACGGCCGCTCCCACCGATCCGGATCAGGCACCGGGTCAGGCGTCGGAGCAGCCACCGGCTCAGGCACCGGACCAGCCATCGGACCAGGCACCGGACCAGGCACCGGACCAGGCACCGGACCAGGCACCGGACCAGGCACCGGACCAGGCACCGGACCAGGCACCGGACCAGCCATCGGATCAGCCATCGGATCAGGCACCCCAGGCTCCCCAAACGCCGCCGACTGATACCCAGCAGCCGGCCGCGGCCCAGGGACAGGCCTCCACCGACCAGCCGCAGCCTGGGACGGAATCCGAAGCCGAATCCGACGCCGAGTCCGACGAATAGATCGTTCAGCTCCGGAAATGCGAAGAACCCCCATCCGGGTCCCGGATGGGGGTTCTTTCTGAAGAATTGTTCGGCGGCGTCCTACTCTCCCACAGGGTCCCCCCT
>NZ_JBHVFE010000654.1:0-3818 GCF_042801945.1 Kitasatospora sp. NPDC057542 | reverse complement strand
GGTCCGTCCCCCTCGACGGACCGCGGCGCAGCGGCTTCACGGGCTGTCAGGGTGCCCCGGTCACACCGGCTGCCGGAGCGCCGGGACGACCGGCGGTTCCCAGCCGGCCTGGGCGGTGTGGCCCTGGAGGCAGCAGTAGCCGACTCCGTTGGAGGTCACGACGTCGTCCGCCTGGTAGGTGGTGCCTGGGTCCACCTTCACCGACGCCGTGCTGACCCGCCGCGAAGAGATCGCGCGGGACGTGTGTACGAACTTCGAGGCCGAGTTGAAGCAGTTCAACGGCGGGCACGATGACGTTCGCCGTCAGGCCGGTCGCGGGGCCGGGCGAAAGGGCCGGTACCGGCGGGCAGCGGCGTCGGGTCAGCTGGGAGAGCCGGTCCAGATGACGTTCTTGCGCTGGCGTCCGGTGCCGTAGGTGAAGTCGACGGAGAACTGGTCGGCCGCGCTGTTCGGCAGGGCGTACGCGTACACGCCGGTGGCCTCCTGGCCCGGAGCCAGCGAGCCGGTGAGGAGCTTCAGCCGTTCGCTTCCGTCGATCAGCGAGAAGACGAGGTTGCCCTTGGCGTCCCTGACGATGGGCAGCCCCGATCCGTAGAGCGAGAGCTCCTGGGATCCGGTGTTGACGACGGTGATCTTCACCTGGATGATCTTGGCGTCCTTGGGGGGCTCGAACACGGTCCGGAGCGGGGAGTACGGCTCCGGCGCGGCCGTCGCGACCTTCAGCCCGTCCTCGTACGTGTAGGACTGGCCGAACGGCAGGCGCCGGGCCCTCTCGTCCGCGGCCGCCTTCTCCTGCTCGGCCTCGATCCTCTTCCGCTCCGCCTCGATCCGCTCCCTCTCCTTCGCCGCCCGCTCCTCCGCGGCCTTGGTCGCGGCCTCGAAGCGGGCGCGCGCGGCGTCCGCCTCCGCCTGCCGCTCCTCGTTGACCTCATGCACCCGTGCCACGACGAACACCCCGGCACCGACCGAGACCAACAGGCCGGTGACGCCCAGGATCACACCCGCCAGGGCCATCGCCCGGTTGGTCGCCAGGCCCTTGCGCACGTAGCCCAGGCCGATGGCGCCGAAGACCACGGCGAGCAGGGCCGGCAGCCAGGACAGCCAGAACAGGATGACGGCCAGGCTGAGGGCGACACCGACGATCCCGAGGACCATGGCCGCGATGCCCAGGCCGTTGCGGGGCTGCGGCGCCGGTATCGGATACGGCGGCCAGTACGGCACGCCGGGGGCGGGCGCCCCGGCGGGGGCGGGGCCGGGGGCAGTGGCGGGGGCGGGGACCGCGGCCTCGCCCTGCCCCGGGTCCAGCGGCGCCCACGGGTTGGTGCCGGCCGGTTCCTCGGCGGACTGCGGGCTGCTGTCGGGCGGGACGGGAACGGTCATTCGAGATCCTTCGAGAACGTCGAGACGATGAGTTGCCGTTCGCCCCCGTGGCGAGGTCCCTGCCGGGTCCTCGCGGTCCCTTTCCGCCTCCCCGGCGGCAGTGGCCCGGCTGCGCGAAACGGCCACCGCTGCGGGCCGGACCCGCGCGTCACCCCCCTGGGACGGGACACCGACAGGGCCGGCGAGTGATCAACATACAGGTGCCCGGCGCCGCGGTCCTGAGGCGGCTCCGCTCCCCCACGGCGCCGAACAGGCCGTCAGCCGGCACAGCGGCCCGGACGGGACGGTCGGGCGGATCCTCGCCGGCACCGCCCTCACCCCGCCCGGCTGGACACCCCGGCCCTGAGGACACGGAGTTGGCCTGCGGTTCGCGGCGGCCGCGGCCCGCCCGGCGGCTTCACCCAGGGCAGAACGCCGTGCTCTTCCCCCGGGGCCCCTGGTCCCTAGGCTGAAGGGGTGAGCACTCATGCGCAGAACGAAGCCCGCGTCATCCCCCTGCGTCCGCAGGCCTCGCCGCCCGCATCCGATGGGGCGTCCCGTACCCCGCAGCGGCCGACGGGGGCCCCGCAGGCACCCGCGCGGAGGGAGCCGCTGTGGCGCGACGTCGTCGGCGATGTGCTGCGGCGCGAGCGGCTCGCCCAGGAGCGCACGCTGAAGGACGTCGCGGAGGCGGCCCGGATCTCGATGCCGTACCTGTCGGAGCTGGAGCGCGGGCGCAAGGAGGCGTCCTCCGAGGTGCTCGCGGCGGCCGCCCGGGCGCTGGGGCTCGGCCTCGGGGACCTGCTCTCGCTGGTCCAGGACGAGCTGACCCGGTACGCCCCGAGCCGGGTGGGCCAGGGCCGGGGTCTGGTGGGCCGGGGACGCACGTCGCCCACGGGGCGGTACGACGGCCTCTGCCTCGCGGCCTGACCGGGCCTGGCCGGTGGCCGGGTACGGCGGCGGTGCGCCCCGCCGCCGTACCGGCCGCGCGCCGGTCAGGCGAACCCGAGCCGCCGGCTCAGCACCTCGTCGGCGATCCCGTAGGCGACGGCCTCCTCGGCGGTGAGCACCTTGTCCCGGTCCATGTCCGCGCGCAGCGTCGCCGCGTCGTGGTGCGTGTGCCGGGAGAGGACCTCCTCCACCTGCGAGCGGATGCGGACCATCTCCTTGGCCGCGAGGCTGAGGTCGGAGACCGTCCCCTGCCGGCCGCCGCTGGCCGGCTGGCCGAGCAGCACCCGTGCGTGCTGGAGCACGAACCGTCGCCCGGGGTCTCCGCCGGCCAGCAGCACCGCCGCCGTCGACGCCGCCTGGCCGACGCAGAAGGTGGAGATCGGCGCCTGCACGAAGGTCATCGTGTCGTAGATCGCCATCAGTGAAGTGAACGATCCGCCGGGCGAGTTGAGGTAGATCGAGATCTCCCGTTCCGGGTTCTCCGCTTCCAGGTGCAGGAGTTGGGCGATGACCACGTTGGCGACCGAGTCGTCGATCTCGGTGCCGAGGAAGATGATCCGCTCGTTCAGCAGCCGGCTGAAGACGTCGTAGGACCGCTCGCCCTGCGCGGTCCGCTCGATGACGTAGGGAACCGTGTACGAGCCCATGTCACAGTCCGATCCGTCGGCGGGAGGCGGCCGGGCGGATGTCGGCGACCGACTCCACCACCCGGTCCACGATCCCGTACTCCCTGGCCTGTTCGGCGGTGAACCAGCGGTCCCGGTCGCCGTCGCGCGCGATGGTCTCCTCGCTCTGCCCGGTGTGTTCGGCGGTGATCCGCTCGATGGCCTTCTTGGTGAACTGGAGGTTCTCCGCCTGGATCTCGATGTCCGCGGCGGTGCCGCCGATGCCCGCCGAGGGCTGGTGCATCATGATCCGCGCGTTCGGCAGGGCGAACCGCTTGCCGGACGCCCCCACCGTGAGCAGGAACTGGCCCATGCTGGCGGCGAAACCCATCGCCAGCGTCGAGACGTCGTTCGGGATCAGCCGCATGGTGTCGTAGATGGCGAGGCCCGCGGTGACCGAACCGCCGGGGCTGTTGATGTACAGGCTGATGTCGGTGCGCGGGTCCTCCGCCGACAGCAGGAGCAGCTGAGCGCACACCCGGTTGGCCGACACGTCGTCGACCTGCGTGCCGAGCAGGACGATCCGCTGGGCGAGCAGCTGTGCCGCGAGGTGGTCGTCGAAGGCGCTGGGCTGCATGTCGCCCTCTGCGGCGCGGGGCGGGGGCGGGGTGAGTGGAGTCATCTGCTCTCCTCGTCGGGGCGGTGTGCCGTCGACTCCACTCTCGGCCCGGGGCGGCCCCCGGATGCGGTTTCTCTGCCCGCCGCAGATTCGCCGCCGGCAGAGGCGGCGTTCCGGACCGGGCCGGGTGGCGGCTGGGACGGGCCCGGCCGGTCCGACGCAGGCCGGACCGGCGGCGGCTGTGGCTGCTGTTCGCGGGCAACGGGGTCTACCACCCGGCCGGG
>NZ_JBHVFE010000653.1:0-3832 GCF_042801945.1 Kitasatospora sp. NPDC057542 | reverse complement strand
TTACCGGACCCGGCGGAGTCCGGTAAGCGGCCCCTTTAAAGAGCCTTTGGCCTATCAGGCCTCAGTGCGCTGGGCGGGAATCCCGGCCAGCAGAGCGCGCACCTCCGCCTCACGGTAACGGCGGTGACCGCCGAGCGTGCGAATCGACGTCAGCTTGCCCGCCTTGGCCCAACGGGTGACCGTCTTCGGGTCCACGCGGAACATGGTGGCAACCTCTGCCGGCGTCAGCAGCGGCTCAGCATCAGGGGTACGAGCGGTCATGAGCGGCCTCCTCGGGAGAACCGAACCAGGGCGGTTCTATCCTTCAAATTCTGCACCTTGGCCCGCGATGCCCGAAATGGCATAGACGGGCCGAGTCGGTTATAGGACGAACGGCTTGTCCTGGTGTCTACAACTACACCATCCGTCCAGCCCTATCGACCAAACCGCCAAAATTGACCCCTCACGGGCTCAAGGCCGACGGATGGCGATGGACCACCCCATAGCGGACAGTCACAAAGCGATGACATCCGGTTACGAGGGGACCAGACCCTCCGTTTCCCCGCAAAGCACGCATCGACTCCAGAACCACCCAAAAGTGGGCACGCTCACGTGAAGTTGGGCTGGTTGTCCCATTTTTGCACATAGGGGTAAGTTCGCGTCAACGGTGAGTAGTGTCACGTTCGACAGCTATTGACCCGAACCAGGACCTTGGTCATCGGACCCGCAGTCCTTAGGACTCTTACAGTCATACACGCGCGGTCCGACATCAGTTCGCGTGCCGCAGCGCCAGCACCCGGCGCCACCGCACCGTCAGTTCCCCGTACACGCGCAGCGCCTCGGCGGTGTCCCCCGCCCGCAGCGCGCGCAGCCCCTCCTCCAGCTCCCCCGCCGAACGGTCCGCCAGCAACCGCTCCGGGCCCAGCAGATGCACCAGGCCCCCGTAGTCCAGTTCCACCAGCGAGCGCGGGTGGAACTCCTCCAGCCAGCGCCCGACCAGCTCCGCCCCCTGCACCAACTCCCCGTCCGGCACCAACTCCCCGTCCGGCACCGCCTCGCGCAGCGCCCGGAAGGCCCGTGCCACCCGCCGGCGCGCCTGCGCCATCGGCACCAGGTAGAACAGCGCCGCCGGCCGGTCCCCCCGCTCCTCCCCTTCCTCTTCCCCTCCCCGCCCGTCCGCCGGCCCGGCCCCGCCCGGCACGAAGCAGCGGTCCTCGTCCCCGAACGGCAGGAACCAGTGGACCGGCACCTCCCACCTGCTGGTCAGGATCCACGGCCGGGCGTCCGGGTGCGCGGACCGCCAGCGCTCCCGGTCCGCCTCGGCGGCCTCCCGGGTCACCGGCGGCAGCGCGGTGTCCAGCAGCGCCACCGGCGCCCCGGCCCGCAGCTCCTCCAGCGCCTGCCAGCTGCGCAGTCTGGTCGCCCACGGGCAGACGTACAGTACGCCGTCCACCACCCGCAGGTACGCCCGCCCGCTCTCCCGCTCGGGCAGCGCCCGGGGCGTGCGGGCGGCCAGCCCGGCGAGCGCCTCCCGCTGCTCCTCCAGCACCGCCGCCGCCACCGGCTGCGCCGGCTCCGCGGCGTCCGGCCCGTGCTCAGCCGCGTAGGCCTGCCAGCGCGCCCGCTCGGCCTCCGGGTAGGCGGCCAGCGGCTCGTACACCCGCAGGTGGGCGGCGTAGGGCGGCTGTACGGAAGTGCGTACGACGGTCACGTCCTGCATGGTCGCACGCGCCGCCGGACCAAGGGAGGGCGCGCCCCCGAACCGTTCGCACCCGCACCCCGCACCCCTTCCCGTCTCACCCTTCGGACGACTGGCCCCAGCTCGGACGAGACGGCGGATCGGCGGGGCGCACGCGGCTACGCTTCGCCTTAGGCGCCCGCACCACAGCAGCGGGCCTTCGATACTGGAGTCACCACAGTGACCGACGTACAGACCCCCGCCACGCACCCCGCACCCGGCGTGCTCAGCAGGATCTTCCGTACCGAACAGGACGGCGCCCCCGGCGACGGTCACGAGCAGGTCGTCCTCTGCCACGACCGCAGCTCGGGACTGAAGGCGATCATCGCCATCCACTCGACCGCCCTGGGCCCAGCCCTCGGCGGCACGCGCTTCTTCCCGTACGCCTCCGAGGAGGCGGCGCTGGAGGACGCGCTGAACCTGTCCCGCGGAATGTCCTACAAGAACGCGCTGGCCGGACTGGACCTCGGCGGCGGCAAGGCCGTCATCATCGGCGACCCGAACAAGGACAAGAACGAGGCGATGCTCCGGGCCTACGGCCGCTTCGTCGAGTCCCTGCGCGGCCGCTACATCACCGCCTGCGACGTGGGCACCTACGTCCAGGACATGGACGTGATCGCCCGCGAGACCGAGTTCGTGACGGGCCGCTCGCCCGAGCACGGCGGCGCCGGCGACTCGTCCATCCTGACCGCCTTCGGCGTCTTCCAGGGCATGCGCGCCACCGCCCAGGCCCGCTGGGGCCAGCCGACCCTGCGCGGCAAGCGGGTCGGCGTCGCGGGCGTCGGCAAGGTCGGCCACTACCTGGTCGGCCACCTGGTCGCGGACGGCGCCACGGTCGTCGTCACCGACGTCTCCGAGGCCGCCGTCAACCGCGTGCGCGCGGCGCACCCGGAGGTGGAGGTGGTCGCCGACACCGCCGCCCTGATCCAGGCCAAGCTGGACGTCTACGCCCCCTGCGCCCTCGGCGGCGCACTGACCGACGCCACGGTGGCGGCGCTGGGCGAGCTCGGCACCTCGATCGTCTGCGGCGCGGCCAACAACCAGCTGGCCCACCCGGGCGTCGAGAAGGACCTGGCCGACCGCGGCATCCTCTACGCGCCGGACTACCTGGTGAACTCCGGCGGCGTCATCCAGGTCGCCGACGAGATCGACGGCTTCAACTTCGAGCGGGCCAAGAACAAGGCGACCAGGATCTTCGACACCACCCTGGAGATCTTCACCCGGGCCGCCACCGACGGCGTCCCGCCGGCGGTCGCCGCCGACCGCCTGGCCGAGAAGCGGATGCGCGAGATCAGCGCCCTGCGCACGGTGCTGCTGCCCGGCGCCCGGCGCGCCTGACCGGGCCGGTAACCCACCCCGTGATGCGCGGGGGGCCTGCACAGCGGCCCCTCGCGCATCACGATGTGGAACCGGATTCTCACTTCTCCGCCCGAACGGGTGATCCGAGGTCCCCGTAGGGGGGATAATCAGTCCCGGAACGACGGACCTCAGACACCTCCGGACAGCGCGAAAAACGCCGCAAAACCTCCCCTGACCTGGGAAGACCTGGTCTCGGGTGCAGTCGGTGCGCGCCACGTCACACCGACGACGTACCGTCCAGCGGCGGAAACAGGTACCGTTAATGCTCCAAGGGACGGTCCTCCCATTCGGGCAGGCCGGTCCTGATCATGAACACGTGTCAGACTCGGGGCCGTGAGCCCCATCGTTGAGGGGGTCGACCCATGGGGCGCGGCCGGGCCAAGGCCAAGCAGACGAAGGTCGCCCGCGAGCTGAAGTACAACAGCGGCGGGTTCGACGCTAACCGTCTGTCCAACGAGCTGGGCGTATCGCCGTCCACCGCTTCGATCGAGCCGGAGCCGATCGAAGAGGAGGAGGACGACGACCCATACGCGGAGTACGCCGCCCGCTACGCCGACCTCGACGACGAGGACGACACCGAGCCGGGCACCGGGCCGTCGCAGGCCTCCCGCCGCTCGTAACCACAGCAGTCCCGCCGACCGGTCCGGGCGCCCAGTGCGCCGGGCCGGTCTTCGGCGTTCCCTCGGAGGGCGTTGCTCCGCACGGCCCTCCGACGGCCTCCACCGCACGCGAGAGGGCCTCTCCGGTGCACCGGAG
>NZ_JBHVFE010000652.1:0-3850 GCF_042801945.1 Kitasatospora sp. NPDC057542 | reverse complement strand
CTCCCGTGGGGCCGGCCGCCGCCGTCTCCGGGAAGCTCCGGCAAGCCCCCGAAGCTGCGCGACGGGCCGGAGCGGCCCCGCACCGCCTGTGGGATCGGCCACAGGCCACGGCGCGCGGACACCCCCGCGCGCGGGGCGCGCGCGCCGCCCGCACGGTTCGTAGGCCCAACCCGCGTACGACTCCTGACGGCACGCCCGCAACCGTTCCGATCGGCCGAAACCCGCTGCACGCCCCGCGCTCCGGCGCCCGTGCCCGCCCCCGGCCCGTCGACGCCGGGCGGTGCCCGTGGATAGGGTCGGATCCCATGGCTGGCAGAGCGCCGGGCACACCGCCCCAGACGACTGCGACGAGGCCCGGCGCCGCCCCGGCGTCCGAGTCCGTGACGGCCCGGTTGCGCAAGAGGGTCCGCCGGGTCCGCCGAAGGCTGCGCACGGCCGGTGTGGACTACTTCCGCGGCGGCGCCGCCGACTGGCCCGTGCTCTGCGCGCTCGCCCTGCTCGTCCCGCTGCTGATCCTGCTCAACATCTGGTTCCCCGACTGGGCCCCGCCCACCTCCCTGGTCCTGCCGATCCTGGCCGGCGCCCTGCTGCTGCGCCCCGGCAGCCTGGTGGTGCTCTACGCGCTGGCCGCGCTCGGCCTCTCCTCCGAGTCCGTGATCCACACCGGCCAGCGGGTCGCCAGCGACAACCCCGAGGCCTACCTCTACGGCGTGACGCCGGGCGCGGCCCTGGTGGTCGGCGCCGCCGGGGTGGGCGGCCTGCTGCTCGCCCAGTTCCGGGCCCGGGTGGGAGTGCCCTGGTGGGGCGGATCCACCATGCTGTTCGACCTGCGCGAGCGGCTGCGGGTGCAGAGCCGGGTGCCCGAGCTGCCGGACGGCTGGCACGCGGACATGGCGCTGCGCCCGGCCGGCGGCCAGTCCTTCTCCGGGGACTTCGTGGTCGCCGCCCGCACCGGCCCCGGCCAGCGGCTGCTGGAGGTGGTCCTCGCGGACGTCTCCGGCAAGGGCATGGACGCCGGCTCCCGCGCACTGCTGCTCTCCGGCGCCTTCGGCGGACTGGTCGGCTCGCTGCCCGCGCACGACTTCCTGCCCGCCGCCAACGGCTACCTGCTGCGCCAGTCCTGGGAGGAGGGCTTCGCCACCGCCGTCCACCTGGTGCTGGACCTGGACACCGGTGAGTACGAGCTGCTCTCCGCCGGGCACCTGCCGGGCATGCAGCGGCTCGCCGGGGAGGGGCGCTGGGAGGTCAAGCAGGCCGACGGCCCGCTGCTGGGGATCTACGACGGTGCCAAGTTCGAGGGCGTGCGCGGCCGACTGAACCGGGGCGACGTGCTGATGCTGTGCACCGACGGCATGGTCGAGGCGCCGGGCCGGGACCTCGCGGAGGGCATGGACCGGCTGATGGGGGAGGCGGACCGGCTGGTGCCCGGCGGCGGACCCGGCACGGGCACGGGTGCCGCGGCCGCGCTGATCGAGACGGTCGCCCGGGACATCAACGACGACCGCGCGGTGCTGCTGATCTGGCGCGACTGACGCCCCCGCCCGGCACATGCCGCGGGCAGCCGCCGCTGTCAAGCCTGGTAGCTGATCTTCAGCCAAATCGGACGCCCCGTCGACTGACCGGACCAGCGGCTTCCGTTACCCGCCCATGGCCGTTTCCCGGCCGCTCAGCACGGCCCCGCCGACGATTCGTCAGGACGGCTCCGCTATCGTCCCGGTCGGCGGAAACTCGTCTCGCATCGCAGGATATCGGCGTTGGGCTGACTGTCAGACCTTTACGCAATCGGCACGGTCGACCACACTGAGTCCGGGCGGGACTGTTCAGGATTCGGGGGATGGGGGCGTCAGGTGCGACACGACAGACAGCGGTCGACCGTGGGCTCCCTCACCGGCGGTGTGCCGGACGGTCCGCGATTCCGCCTCGGGACCGTCGGACAGACCGGGGTCCGGCTTTCGCAGGTGCCGCCGGGCGGTGGCACCCCGCTATGAAAACGAGGAAGTGAGTCCGGGTGGCACTCTCCGTCTCCGCACTGGTCCTGTTCGCGATCCTGTGCATCATTTTCATCCGCAACAAGCAGATGAAGATCCCGCACGCGATCGTCGCCGCCCTGTTCGGCTTCATGCTCCACGAGACCACGGTCGCGACCTCGATCAACTCGCTGCTGGCCAACCTCGCGCACAGCATCTCCGGCATCACCGGCGGCTGATCCGGCCGGGCCGTCCGCACCCCTGGCGAGGGGTCACCGGCCGGCCCGTCTGGCCTCCCGCCAGCGAGCGAACAGTCCCCGGGGGCGTGCCGCCGCCGGGGCCGGGACACGCATCGGTGCGGGTGCCCCGGCACCCGCCTGCGCGGTCCGCCCCGGCATGGTCGGTTCGGCCGTCAACAGGACGAACAGCCGTGCCCAGCACAGTCGTTCCCCCCGTGGCCAGTCCAGGGCGCGCAGCGCCGCCGACGCCGCCTCCGACACCTCGCCGCCCACCCGGACCTCGGCGACGTCGTCCCCCGCCTTCCCGCCCAGGAAGAGCTTGACGCCCACCGGCCCGGGCCCGGTCAACTCCCCGCGCAGCGCGGGCGCCAGCGCCGGCAGCACCCGGTGCTCGGCCAGCCAGCCCGCCAGCCGCTCGTTGCCGAAGCCGAACACCGCGGCCGGCCCCTGCACCGCGTGCCAGCCCGGGAGTTCGGGCAGGTCCGGGCGGTCGGCGTGCACCCCGCGGCCGTCAGCCAGCTCGACCAGCACCGAGGCGGTGGTGGTCGCCCACATCTTCACCGCGTTGGCGAGCTTCTCCTCCTCGGTCTTGCCGAGGCCCGCCGCGCAGTCCCACACCACCGGGGCGTCCGCCCGGCCCAGGTGCAGCACGAAGCCGAGGTCCACGTGCCCGGCGCCGTCGTCCCCGGGGTGCTCGCGGACCGCCACCGCCGTGGTGCCGGGGCCGCGGACCACCTCGCCCTCCGGGTGGAACACCTGGCCCAGTCGCGCCATCTCCCGCACCACACAGCGCTGTATGACGGCCAGTCGCTCCTGCGGACGCACCGGGACTCCTCCACCTCGGGAGCGCGGCAGCTGAGGTCGCGCTCGAACTGCGCTCGAACGCCGCCGAGGCTATCGGCCCGGCAGCCAGCCGGGAAACCGTTCGGGCCCCGCGGTCCTCCGGTCGCGAAAAAGTCCCGAATGCACCATTTTGGGCAGCGGAACCTGAAGGCCGTCCGCCCGGAGGACCCGCATGCCCCGCGCCACCGCCCCGCCCCCGCCCGTCCTCCTCGCCCCCGGGCCGCCCCCGTTCGGCCCCGCCGGCTCCGGGCTGGTCGCCGAGATCGAGGCCTACCTCGCCTCGCTGCCCGCCCCCGCGCGCACCCCGCTGCCGTACGCCTGCCCGTACGGCAGCGCCCTGCGGCCCTGGCAGGCCGGCCACCCCGAGCCCAGGGCCACCCTGCTCGACCGGGCGCTGGGCCGGAGCGCCCGCCCCGTCCCGGTCAGCGCGGCCGACCACCTCAGGCTCGCCTCCCGTTACATCGGGGCGCACGGCTGGCTCCAGGGTGCGATGTGGGACGCGGCCGGCCGGGTCTGCCTGCTCGGCGCGCAGGCCGCCGTCCTGGCACACGGCTACGGCACCCCGGCCGCCGTGCGCACCGCCCGGGTCCAGCTGATGGAGGTGCTGCACGCCACCGGCCGCCCGGCGCGCTCCCCGGACGAGTACAACGACCGCCCGACCACCCGGGAGAGTGATGTCCACCGGTTGCTGGACGGGGCTGCCGCCCGGGCCGCCCGGCTCGGGCTCTGAGACCCGGGTTCCGGGGGCCGGGAGCTGCAGGGGCCCGGAAACGCCGACGGCCCCGGTGTGCTGGGCACACC
>NZ_JBHVFE010000651.1:0-3856 GCF_042801945.1 Kitasatospora sp. NPDC057542 | reverse complement strand
CTCCCCCACACGGAGTACAGCTTGGTCAGTGCGGTCTGCGTGATGTCCTCCGCGTGATGCCAGTCACCGCACATCAGATACGCCGTCCGCCGCAGGTGCGGCAACCGCTCCTCGGCAAAACCGCGGAACTCCTCCAGGTCTGCGTTACGCACAGGGCGTGCCTCCGTTCGTCTCTGCCCACTTGACGGAGCGCACCCGGTGCCGGGATGTCACCGGTGGCGAAAAGAATTCGCAGGTCGCACGGGGCGGGAGGGTCTGCCGGTCGTGGAGGACGGGAAGGTCCGCTGGGTTTCTGATCATCGGATGACATCCTCCGCTGTCCTCCGTTCCGTCAATTCCTCGACAGAACCGGTGAGCGGCCCAGGGATCCGTGGTGCCGCCCGAGCGAGAGGACACCTGTGCGAGGAACCCGCAGGTACGACAGGCATGGGCCAGGGCCACGGACGGTCCGGCGGTGGCCGGCCGCTGTGCTGGGCGCGGCGCTGGTCGGGGCGCTGGCCGCCCCGGCCGGCTGGGCCGCTCCCGGCCCGGCGCCCGACGCCGGGGCGGACGGGCCGGCGCCGGGCCGGCCGGTCCAGGTCACCCTGGTCACCGGCGACACGGTCACCGCCCGGGTCGGTGCCGACGGCGCGGTGGCGCTGGCCGGCGTGCGGCCCGGGCCGGGGCGCGAGGACGTGACCTTCCTCCAGCGCTCCGGTACCCCCGGCTCGCTCAACCTCGTCCCCTCGGACGCGGTCGGGCCGCTGGACTCCGGGCGGCTGGACCCTCGGCTGTTCGACGTCGCCGGGCTGATCGCCCAGGGCTACGACGACGCGCACACCGCCGAACTGCCGCTGATCCTGGGCTCGGAGCGCGCAGGCGCCCCGGGCCTGGCCGCGGCCGCGCCGCCCGCCGGCGCCACCGCCGTACGAGTGCTGGAGAGTGTGCACGGCGCGGCCCTGCGCGCCCCGAAGGCGCGGGCGGGCGAGCTGTGGCAGCTGGTCGCGCGGCCGGGCGCCGGACTCGCCGCGGGCGGCGTGGACAAGGTCTGGCTGGACGGCAAGGTCTCCGCGGCGCTCGACCGCTCGACCGCCCAGATCGGTGCCCCGCAGGCCTGGAGCTCCGGCTGGACCGGCAAGGGCGTCAAGGTCGCGGTGCTCGACAGCGGTATCGACCGGGGCCATCCCGACGTGGCCGGCTCCCTCGGCGAGACCTCCGACTTCACCGGGGCCGCCGGCGCGCCGGTGACCGCCGACCCGGACGGGCACGGCACCCATGTCGCCTCGATCGTCGCCGGCACCGGGGCCGCCTCCGACGGCCGGTTCAAGGGTGTCGCCCCCGACGCCGAGCTGCTGGTCGGCAGGGTGCTGAACGACGAGGGCAACGGCCAGGAGTCCTGGGTGCTCCAGGGCATGGAGTGGGCCGCGGCCCGGGCGCCGATCGTCAACATGAGCCTCACCGGCGCCCCGACCGACGGCAACGACCCGATGGCCCAGGCCGTCAACACGCTCTCCGCCCGCTACGGCACCCTGTTCGTCGCCGCGGCCGGCAACAGCGGCAGCGCCGGCACCGTCGGCACCCCCGGGTCGGCCGACGCCGCGCTGACGGTGGGCTCCGTCGACCGGGACGGCACGCTCGCCCGGTCTTCCAGCCGGGGACCGCGCGTCGGCGACCAGGCCGTCAAGCCGGACCTCACCGCGCCGGGCGTCGGCATCGTCGCTGCCCGGGCGGCCGGGACGGACGGTCAGGAGCCGGTCGGCGACCGGTACACGGCCATCTCCGGCACCTCCATGGCGGCCCCGCACGTGGCCGGGGCCGCGGCCCTGCTCGCCCAGCAGCACCCGCAGTGGAAGGGCCCGCAGCTCAAGGCCGCGCTCACTTCCTCCGCGGCTCCGGCCGCCGGCCAGGGCGCGTACGAGCAGGGCGCCGGGCGCGTCGACCTCGCCCGGGCCACCGCCCAGGAGGTGTACGCCACCGCCGAGGGCACCGGGATCCATCTGGAGGGCCTGCCCGGCGGCGAGCCGCTCACCCGTACGGTCGAGTACCACAACGACGGCCGCGGGCCGGTCACCCTCGACCTGGCCGCCGAGACCACCGTGGCGGCCAGCGCGTTCACCGTCTCCCCCGCCCGCCTGACGGTCGCGCCGGGCGCCACGGCGTCGGCCACCGTGACCGTCGATCCGGCCCGTGTCCCCTCGGGGGCGTCGCTGACCGGGCGGGTGCGCGCGAGCGGACCCGGCGGGGCCGTCGTCACCACCGCCTACGCGCTCACCCGCGAGGCCGTGCGGCACGACGTCACCGTGACGGCCGTCGACCGCAACGGGGCGCCGCTCGGGCCGAGCACCTGGAACGCCTGGTCGATGATCAGCCTGGTCAACCTGGACACCCGCGACGCCTACCAGCTGCAGTTCACCGGCGGCACCGCCACCGCGCGCGTGCCCGAGGGCCGCTACAACCTCGGCGGGCAGCTGGCCACCCCCGGCTCGGGCACCGCGAGCGCCACCTTGACCCTGTTCCTGCAGCCCGAGCTGGAGCTGCGCGGCGACACCCGGCTCGCCGTCGACGCCCGCGAGGGCCGGCAGCTGACCGTCACCGTCCCCGGCCGCGCCACCACCGGCTGGTCGCTGTCCGCGGGCTACTGCTACCGCACCGCCGGGAGCGCCGCCGAAGGCGACTGCGCGGGCTCGGCCACGGTCCTGGCCCGGCCCGGCAACCTGTACGTCGTCCCCACCGCCCGGCCCGTCGCCGGCCGGCTCGACTTCGTCGCGCAGAGCCTCCAGGTGGGCCCGGCCACGCAGAACGGACGGCTGCCGGACCGCTACGACCTGCTGGTGCACACCACCGGCGGGCTGCCCGACCCGGCCCTGACCGTCGAGGCCGGCGAACTCGCCACGCTCAACACCCGCTATTTCGCCCAGGGCCCGGGCACCGCGGGCGAGTTCAGCAGCTTCGCGTCCGCCGGCGGTCTCGGCGCCCTCACCATCGGCCAGCCCTCCTTCACACTGCCGGCCACCCGCACCGAGTACTTCACCGTCAAGGACCAGGTCCGCGAGACGTTCTTCAGTCAGGCCGTCGGCCCCGGCGGCGAGATGGTCCACCCCGCCGCCGTCGGCCAGAGCGGCACGGTGCGCTGCGCCGCCGGCGCGACCTGCGCGGAACGCTGGAACGCCGCCGTCATCGGCCCGGGCCTGGCCCCGGGCCACGACGGCGCGACCACCATGGCCCGCACCAGCGACGGCTACCTCACGGTGGCCCCGCAGCTGTTCAGCGACGCCTCCCCCGGCCACGTCGGCTCCCCGTGGCCGCTGCGGCTGGACGACACCGTCCGCCTCGAACTGGAACGCGACGGGCAGCGCATCGGCGGCAGCGACCGGGAGCAGGCCCGCTTCGCCGTGCCGGCCGCCGACGCCGCCTACCGGCTGACCGCCAAGGCCGTACGGGCCGAACCCTGGGCGACGCTGTCCGGCACCGTCGAGGCGGTCTGGACCTTCCGCTCGGCCGCCGTCGCCCCCGGGCCCGGCGGCCAGGCCCGCAGCACGGCGCTGCCGGTCGACACCATCCGCTTCACCGCCCCCGTCGACCCGGACAACCAGGCGCCGCGCCGGCAGCACACCCTGCTCGCCGCCGTCGAACGGCAGAGCGGTGCCCCGACCTCGGCCACCGCGAGCCTGAGCGTGCAGGTCTCCTTCGACGACGGCGCCACCTGGCGGGACGCCCCGATCGCCCCGGGTGACGGCGGCTACCGCGTCACCGTCGACCCGCCGCCGGGCGCCGGCGGCTTCGTCTCGCTCAAGGCCACCGCACGGGCCGCCGACGGCGCCACCGTCGAGCAGACCGTGCTGCGTGCCTACCGCCTGACGCCCTGACAGTCCGCCGG
>NZ_JBHVFE010000650.1:0-3858 GCF_042801945.1 Kitasatospora sp. NPDC057542 | reverse complement strand
ACCCGGGGGGAACCCTCCGGATGGGCCGCCGCCGTTCGCTGCCGCACGGGGTGGTGTCACGGGAGCCGGGTCGGACGGGGGTGTGGCCGGCCCGGTCCCGCGCCCGGCGTCAGGAGTCGCGTCGAACAGCCTCGACGCGACGGCGCCGGAGCACCATGCCGGCCCAGCCGACACCGATCGCGGCGGCACCCGCGAGCAGCAGCGGACCGGTGGCCGAGGTACCGCCCACGGCCGCGGAGGTGGTCGGGACCACCTGGCCGGCGGGGGAGTCCGGGTCCCCGCCGTGGCCGTGGTGGGCGACCGTGGACTTGGACGCGTCGGCCGCGATCTGGGCGTCGCTGGGCGCGGCCGGGGCCTGGGCGGCGAGCGCCGACACAGCCGTGGTGGAGGCGCCGAAGTCGACGTCGGAGCAGGCGTAGAAGGCCTCCGGACTGTCGCTGCGCTGCCACACCGTGTACAGCACCTGGCGGCCGGTGCGCTGCGGCAGGGTGCCGGAGTAGGTGTAGGAGCCGTTGACGGCGTTGCGGTCGACCTGCACCCGGGCCACCGGGGTCGGGTCGAGGTCCGACCACTTCAGCGGCTTGGTGGGGTCGTAGCCCGGCTTGGTGATGTAGACGGTCTGGGTGCCGACGTGCGGCGCGGTGGTGCGGAACTGGAAGGTGAAGGCGCCGGCCTTCACCGCGGTGGCCGGCCAGTCGGTGCGCGGCCAGTCCAGCGCCGCGTATTTGTCGCGGTTGGCCGAGCAGAGCTTGCCGTCCGGGATCAGTGCCTGGTGGTTGCCGTTGGCGTTGGCGATGTTGACCTCGTTCCAGTCGTACAGCGGCTGGGTGCCGCTCGCGGCGACGAGGTCCTTGCAGACCTGGGACACCGGGTGCTCGGGGCCCTCGGCGTAGCAGGCGGCGACCCGGCTCACGGGGTTGGTCATCGTGCCGTGGGCGCTGGCGGTGCCGGCGGTGGCACCGGCCACCGCGAGGACCGCGGCGCCGATCACGCCGACGGACAGGGCACTTCGCTTGATGGACATGGGGTGGGGACTCCTTGACCGTCGTTCCGGGCGAGTGTGGGGGAACGGGCACGCCTGCCCGTCCGGGAGCCGCCGGCCCGGCGTGCGGCCCCCGGCCAGAGCGTAGGATTGGTCTGGACCAGAAGGCAATAGCCGTGCGTGCTGTCCTCGTTGACGGACTGTAGGCCCCCGAGCAGCACAAAGGCCCGACGGACGGCTGTGGTTAGCCGTTCCATCGGGCCCCGTTAAGGCTCCGGAAAGGTCAGCTCCCGATGTCGCGGGCCGTGATGGTGCCGGCCTGGATCACGATGCCGCCGCTGACGGTCACGTCCTTGAGGTCGTTGTGCAGCAAGTTGGACCGCTCAGTCGGCTTCGGAGCGAACTCGTCGAGGATCGCCTGGAGTTCGGCGGCCATGGCCGGGTCGTTGGCCAGCAGTCGGCGCAGCTTCGGCTGCCACTCGCCCTGAGCGCTCTGGATGGCGGACTCGCGGCCGCCGTCCGGCGTCGCGGCCAACTCGGCCTGGGTCTCGTCCAGTTCTTCGGAGATCGACTCCGCCCTGCGGCCGAACATCGCGGCAACGCGCGGCTTCACCCGGTCCCAGGCCGAGGTGACCATGAGGCCGGCCAGAGCGGTTGCGCCCCTCGTGGCGATGTCCGTGAGCTCGGGGTCCATGCTGCTCCCTTGTCGTGCCGTGGTGTCGGCACCACGGTAGGGCAAAGACGGACGAAGCGTCAGAGGAACGTCTTCCCCTCACCCCGGTACGTCGGCACCGTCCGTACGATCCGGTCGCCCTCGATCAGGTGCAGCTCGGCGAAGCGTTCGCACAGCTCGCCCGCCTTGGCGTGCCGGAACCAGACCCGGTCGCCGATCAGCAGGTCGTCCGCGGCCGAGCCGAGCAGCGGGGTCTGCACCTCCCCGGCGCCCTCCATCGGGTCGTAGCGCAGCCCGGCCGGCAGGTAGGGCACCGGCGAGCGGTCCGGGCCGGCCGCCCCCGAGGCCGGGTAGCCGCCGCCGAGCACGGTCACCACGCCGAGGCCGGGGCGGCGCACCACCGGCTGGCCGAACAGCGCGGCCGGACGGCCCCGGAAGGAGCGGTAGTTGTCGAACAGCCGCGGCAGGTACAGCCCGGAGCCGGCGGCGACCTCGGTGACGGCGCGCTCGGCCACGGTGGACTCCACGCTGCCGGTGCCGCCCCCGTTGACGAACTCCAGGTCGGCCACCTGCCGCAGCCGCCGGACCGCCGCCGCACGCCGCTCGGCCAGCTCGGTCCGGGCCTTGGCCTGCATCAGCCGGATCAGCTGCGAGCGCACCGGCCGTCCGGGCACCCGGTCGCCCACCCCGGCGACGTGCCCCTCGTACGCCATCAGGCCGACCACCCGGAAGCCCCGGCGGCGCTGGACGAGTTCGGCGAAGGCGCCGAGGTCCTCGGGGGTGCGCAGCGGCGAGCGCCGGGCACCCACCCGGACCCGGCCGCCGAGCAGGTGCAGCGAGGTGTCCAGCTCCAGGCAGACCCGTACCTCGGCGTCGCCTCCGCGGGCCGCGTCGATCAGGTCCAGCTGGGCCGGGTCGTCCAGCACGACGGTGATCTCGCGGGCGGCCTCCGGGTCGGCGGTCAGCTCGGCGAAGCCGGCCCGGTCGGCGGAAGGGTAGGCGAGCAGGACGTCGCGGATGCCGGTGCGGGCCAGCCAGAGCGACTCGTCCAGGGTGAAGCTCATCACCCCGAGGAAGCCGTCCACGGCCAGCGCCCGCTCCAGCAGCGCCCGGCAGCGGACCGACTTGCTGGCCAGCCGGATCGGCTTGCCGCCCGCCCGGCGGACCAGGTCGGCGGCGTTCGCGTCGAACGCGGCGAGGTCCACGACGGCCACCGGCCCGTCCAGGTGGGCGGTGGCGCGGTCGTACCGGAGGCGGTCGGAGACCGGGGCGGGTGCGGTCGCGGGCGCGTCGAGGATCACCATGGGCGCAGGGTGCCACACCGCGCTACCGGTGGGTAGGCCCCGCGTGCAGGGAAATGGGGCGGCTCACGCGCGGTGGCATAGGGTCGGGCGGGTGGACCGCAAAGACTTCTCCAACCCGGCGTTCGTCGGCAAGAGCATCCCGAACCCCGGCTTCTCCGACGACGACGGCACCGCCGCCCCGGCGCTCACCGGTGCCCTCGCCCGCTGGTCGCAGGACCGCGCGGCCGAGCCGGAGGTGCTGGCGGCGCTGACCCCCACCCGGCTGATGGTTCCGATCGTCGCGATCCTCGGCGAGGTCGAGGTGGACCAGCACGGGCACCGGCACGAGAAGACCAGCGACATGGCCGTCCCGGTGCTGGAGGCCCCGGACGGGCGCCGCGCGCTGCCGGCCTTCACGTCGCTGGAGTCGCTCGCCCGCTGGCGCGCCGATGCCCGCCCGGCGCCGACGGCGGCCCCGCAGGCCGCGATGGTGGCCTTCTCCGAGCGTGCCGACACCCTGCTGATCGACCCGGCCGGGCCGGTGCCGTTCCCGCTGAGCGGCGCCCGGCTGCGGGCGCTCGCGGAGAACCGCCCGTTCCTGCCGCCGGTCCGGGACCCGGAGGTGCGCGAGGCGGTTCGCGGGCTGCTGGCGGCCGAGCCGCAGGTGGTCACCGGGCTGCTGGCGGCCTCGGAGGGCTCGGACGGGGTGCTCGCGGTGGTGTTCGACCCGGCGCTGGACCAGGCGGGACTGCAGGCGGCCGCGCAGCGGGTCGGGCAGGCGGTGGCTGCCGATCCGGTGCTGCGGGTGCGGCTGGACCGGGGGCTGGACCTCGCGGTGCTGCCGGCGAGCGCGGAGCTGCCGGGGGAGCCGCTCTACAAGCGGTAGCGAGAAGGGGCTGACCTCCTCACGTGAGGAGGTC
>NZ_JBHVFE010000649.1:0-3866 GCF_042801945.1 Kitasatospora sp. NPDC057542 | reverse complement strand
GCGGTGCGACGGCCCTGCGCCGCTCTCCGCCCGCCCCGGCTCCCCCCTGCCCTACCCCGTCTTCCTCTGCCCCCGCCCCCACGCCCGCCCTCACCCGAACGGCGGCGCCGGCCGTGCGGCACCCACCCGCAGGTAGCTGAATGGCGGATAGCGCCCGGCGACGGGAAGGCAGGTCCGGGGATGGGTGAGACAGGGGATGGGTGAGGCAATCGGCCCGATGCTGGCCTCCGCGGTGGCGGTCGCACTCAGCCCGCTGCCGCTGATCGCCCTCCTCCTGATCCTCGCCTCACCGCGCCGCCGGGCCAACGGGATCGCCTTCACAGCCGGCTGGCTGCTCGGCCTGGCTGCGCTGGTGGCGGCCGTCGTGACGGCGGGCACCGCACTGAGCCCCGCCCGCACCATGCCGACCTGGCCGTCCTGGCTGAAGCTCACCCTCGGCGTCGTCCTCCTCCTGTTGGCCGCCCGGCAGTGGCGCGAACGGCCGCGCCCCGGCCGGGTCACCGCACCACCGGTCTGGTTGCTCTCGATCGACCGGCTGACCGCCGCCCGGTCCGCCGGCCTCGCCGTGGTCCTGGTCGTGGCCCAGCCGAAGACCCTGGTCCCAGCCATCGGCGGAGCCGCCTCCATCGCCGCTGCGGTGACCGGTGTCGGGGAGAAGGCGGTGGCCGCTGTCGTGATGGTGCTGCTCGGTTCGTTGGGAACCCTGCTGCCGCTGGTGGTCCACCTCCGGGGCGACGACCACACTCGGCACACCCTCGGCGAGTGGCGGGCCTGGACGGCCACGCACAGCGCGGCAATCATGATCACCGTCCCGCTGCTGCTCGGCGCCGAGTACGTGGGTGCCGCTATCTCCGGGCTCACCTGAACTCCCCCAGCCGCCCCGGGGCCTCTCCCGCCCCGGCCCCGACCGGCCCGATCCAGCCCCCGCCGCAAGCCCCGCCCTGCCCGCGCGCCCGCCTGGCGCCCCCATCCCCCTGGCCTCCCCGCCCCCATCCCCGTCCCCATCCCCGTCACCGAATCCGCACCCCCCCCCGCCCTCGCACCGCCCGGGCCCCCAACCACCCGGGGTCCGCGCTCGGTCGCGCCGCCACCGTCTCCCGCACCGTCAGCAGGATCTCGCCGTCGTAGCGCTCCGCCAGCACCCGCGCCAGCTCCGCCGCCCCACCCGGCCGGACGTCGGGCGCCAGCTCCGGCAGCCGACCCGGGGCGCTGAGGTCCTGGGCCTGGGCGGCCCAGCGGGCCGCGTCGCGGCGCTCCCCCTCGGCGGTGTAGTGCACCGCCAGGCAGTGCACGGCCAGTTGGTCCCCGTACTGCGCGGCTATCCGCCACCAGAAGACGCCGTCCGCCGTGCGGCCCATGCCGTACAGCAGGCAGCCGAGGGTGCGGAAGGCGGTCTTCTCGGCGAGTTCGAGGTCCAGGGCCAGTTCCCCCGGCTCCGCCGCGCCCGCCACCCCCACGCACAGGTGCCGCAGGTCGCGCCGCAGCTCCGCCCGCCCTCCGGCCCACCGGGGCTGCCCCGGGAGCGCCCCCGGGCCGGCGCCCGACCCCGGACCGGAACCGGCGCCCACCCCCGCTCCCGTGCCGAGCCCGGAGCCCGCCCCCGCCGCCGCTCCCGGGCTCGGCCCCGAGGCCGGAGCGTGCGGTTGTCGGGCACCGGCGGGCGGCCGGGCGGGGCGTTCGCGCACCATCGGGGCGGGCCGTCGGGCGGCGGCGAGCCGCTCGGCCAGGCGGCGCGTGAAGTCCACCGGATCGTGGTCGTCGAACTCCCGCTCCAGCTCGACGGCGTGCGCGCGCAGCAGGTCCACGACCCTCATGCCTGCGCCCCGCCGTCATCCGGGTGCTCCAGCAGGTACTCCAGGTGGCGCCGTCCGAGGCTGTAGTAGGTGCGGGCGGTGGTGTGCGCGATGCCGAGGGACCGTCCGATGTCGTGGTACGACAGTCCCGCCTGGCGCAGCCGGACCACGTCGGCCTGGACCGGCGCGGCCCGCGCGAGTTCCTCCATCGCCCAGTCCAGGGCGTCCAGCTCGGCGAGCTCGTTCAGATCGTCCTGGCTGGTGTCGGGACGGCGCTGGGCGATCACCCGCTGCCGCTTGCGTTCGGTGCGCCGGCGCTCGCGCAGCACGTCCACCACCGCATCCTTGACGATCTTGAAGGCGAAGGCCTGCGGATCGGGACTGGCCAGGGCCCGGCGCCAGTTCTTGTAGAGCGTGGTGCCCGCGTTCTGGACGGCGTCCTGGGCGTCCTCACGGTGCCGCAGACGCTGCTGGGCATAGCGGAGGTAGCCGGAGTTCTCTCGGGTGAAGAAGGCCGCGAAGTCGTTCGGCAGGCCGCCGAGCGGGTCGGCTCGCAGGCCCCGCTCCTCGCCCGGCCCGGGAGTGGTCACGCGGGCCCCCCTTTCGTCGGTCAGCTGGCCGGCCCACCTGGTGGCACGCCGACGGCCCCTGGGGGCTCGTGGTGTAACCGTCCGGGAGGTCCGGGATGTTGACCGGATCGGGCGGACAATTGCCGAACGATTCCGTTCACTTGTGAACAGCACTGCTGACCTGCCGCTTCGCCCTCACGGGCCCGACCGGCGCATCCACAACGTGACCCAGATCACAGTGCACGCGAGGATGGCTTGACAAGCCCCCTGGCGCCACCCCGGCACTCCCGCACCCCCTCGGGCTCACCTCGACACAGCCACCCCGCCGCCCCCACCCCCCTCGAAATCACCCCGCGCCCCTACGGCCCCACGCCCGCATGGCTACGGCGCCGGTTCCACCTCGGCCGCGTCCAACGCGGCGGCCACCCTGTCCAGCAGCCCGCGCAGCGCGGCCAGGTCCTCGACCGGCAGGCCGGTCGCCGCGAGCAGCCGGCGCGGGACCTGCCCGGCCCGCTCGCGCAGCGCCGACCCTTCGGGAGTCAGGCGGACGGTGACCGAGCGCTCGTCCTCCGGACTCCGCTCGCGGCTCACCAGCCCGGCCGTCTCCAGGCGCTTGAGCAGCGGGGAGAGCGTCCCGGAGTCCAGCCGCAGCCGCTCGCCGATCCGCTTGACGGGCAACCCGCCCTCCTCCCACAGCACCAGCATGACCAGGTACTGCGGGTAGGTCAGCCCGAGGTCCCGCAGCAACACCCGGTACACGCCGCCGAAGGCGCGGGAGGCCGCGTTGAGCGAGAAGCAGATCTGCTGGTCGAGGCGGAGCAGTTCCTCGTCCGCCACGTCGGGGTGGGTGGTCATGGACCCATGGTACCGATCACCATCGCGCTATTGAGTTGTGCGCAATTGAATTGCGTGCTCTACTTGTCGCAGCGCAGCGACGCCCGAGTGGCCGCCGCGAAGCGCATCGGGCCGGCAACCGCCGGGACAACCGATCGCAGGAACACCCAGGACCCGAAGGGAAGCCACCATGGACGCGCTCTACACCGCAGCCGCCACCGCCAACGGCCGGGAGGGCCGCGCCGTCAGCTCCGACGGACAGCTGGACCTCACGCTGGCCATGCCGCCCGCGCTCGGTGGCAGCGGCCAGGGCACCAACCCGGAGCAGCTCTTCGCCGCCGGCTACGCCGCCTGCTTCGCCAGCGCCCTCGGCCTGGTCGGCCGGCAGGCGCGGGTGGACACCAGCGAGGTCTCGGTGACCGCCGAGGTGTCCATCGGCAAGGACGAGGCCGGCTTCGCCCTCGCCGTCGTGCTGCGCGTCGAGCTGCCCGAGTCCCTCGCGGGCGAGACCGGCGAGCTGCTGGTCAAGCAGGCGCACGAGGTCTGCCCGTACTCCCGCGCCACCCGGGGCAACGTCCCGGTCGAGCTGGTCGTCGAGTAACCGCCCCGCCGACCGGTCACCGGAGCCCCCACCGACGGACCGGGCCCGCCGCACGCGAACCGCGGCGGG
>NZ_JBHVFE010000648.1:0-3869 GCF_042801945.1 Kitasatospora sp. NPDC057542 | reverse complement strand
CGTCCGTACGGACCCGGGGGCCTCCTCCGTGCTCAGGCGTCGGCCGTCCGCCGGCGGCCGAGCAGGCCGTTCTCGTGCAGGAGGATCAGCTGCCCGCCCCAGACCAGCGCGGTGGCGACCAGGCAGGCGAGTGCGATCAGGATGCCCATACCGATCCTGACCGGCCGGTGCTCGGCCACCTCGCCGGTCGAACCGTCCGCCCAGACCTGCTCCTGATGGCCGTCCGGGTGGACCCCGTCGGGGGAGCGCCGGACCTGCTCCCAGTCCTGCCCGGCGGCCGTCCAGCGGTAGGTGCAGCTGTAGACGTCGACCGCCCCGATCGGTCCGCGGTCGGTGTCCAGGGTCTCCGAACCGGAGACGTGGCAGCCGCTCAGGGTGGCCGTCACCGCCTGGTCGCTGTGCATCCAGCTCCGGATGTCGTACGTGGCGGACGCCGTCATCAGGACGCCGAGCAGCGGTGGCACGAGCAGGAAGAGGCCGACGCCCACCACCGCACCGGGGGAGAGCTCGTCCCGCAGGAACGGCCCCGAGGCCGCCGCGCCCGTCAGCAGGGCGGCCCCGAACGCCCACCCGTGCCAGGACAGCCACCCCGGGTCGTCGAACACCCACTGCCAGGCGGCCATCCCGCCCACCGTCGCCGCGACCAGGCCGGCGGCCAGGCCCACCCGCACGCCGACCCGTTGCAGGGCGCTCCACTCGTACACGCCCGGTGCCCCCTCCGCACTCGTCTCCGTCCCCATCCTGACGCAGGGGTGTGACGTGATCCAGAGCCCGGCGCCGGGACCGGCCCTCAGGCGCGGCCGAGCAGGGCGAGGGCGGTGCCGACGGCCTCGCGCAGCAGGAGGTACGGGCCGTGCGCCAGCGGGCCGTCCGCGCCGAGCACGGCGGCGGGGGCACCGGCCCGGCGGGCGGCCAGGGCGGAGCGGACGGTGTGGAAGCCGTTGGTGACCACCGTGCAGCGGTAGCCGGGGCGCTCGGCGGCCATCAGGGCGGCGCTGAAGCGCAGGTTCTCGGCGGTGTTCACGGCCCGCTCCTCGCGCCGGATCCGATCCTCCGGGACGCCCCGGGCGACCAGGTAGCGGGCCATCGCGGCGGCCTCGGTGCAGTCCTCGTGCGGGCCCTTCCCGCCGGTCACCAGGACCAGCGGGGCGTACCCGGCGGCCTCCTCGACGGCGAAACGATCCAGCGCGGCGTCCAGCCGGGCCGCCAGCGGGGGCGCGGGCTCGCAGCCGTCCAGCGCGGCGCCCAGGACCACCAGGTAGTCGGAGCCGGCCGGCGCGGGCCGGCGGCGGTGGTACAGCGCCAGGCCGAGGAAGCCGAGCAGCCAGAGCAGGACGTACCCGCAGAGCAGGACGGCGACGATCGGCAGGACGTGCATGTCCGTTCGAACGCATCCGGCGGAACGACCGTTCCGGCGCTCGGTGGAAACACCGTCCCGTGGTGGGCCGGAAACGACGGAACCCCCGTTCCGGAGGTGGAACGGGGGTTGCCGGGAACGGGGGTTCCGCGGTGGGCGGCGGCGGGCTCAGCCGGCGTCGGCCACCGGGGCTGCACCGGTGGCCGGGGCGGCCGGGGCCGCGCTCGCGCGCCGGTCGCGCTTGTGCAGGGAGGCCAGGTAGGCGTTGTACGCCTCCAGCTCGGCGTCGCCGGAGCGTTCCTCGGCACGGTCGGTGCGGCGGGCCTGCCGCTGCTCGGAGCCCATCCACTGGTAGACCAGCGCGATCAGCACGATCGCGGTCGGGATCTCGCCGAACGCCCAGGTGATGCCGCCGGCCAGCTTCTGATCCTCCAGCAGGTTCGTGCCGGGCGGCGCGCCCTCCGCGGTGAAGGTGGTGACCAGCGGGTGGCCGGCCATCATCACCGCCACGCCGAAGAACGCGTGGAACGGCATGCCCATGAACAGCTCGATGATCCGCATCACGTGGCCGGGACGGTGCGGGCCCGGGTCCACGCCCATGATCGGCCAGAAGAAGGCCAGACCGGTGAACAGGAAGTGCACCATCATGAAGATGTGCCCGAGGCGGTACTGCATCAGGAAGTCGAACAGCGGGGTGAAGTAGACCCCGTAGAGGCTCGCGATGAACATCGGGATGGTGAACGCCGCGTGCGAGATGATCCGGACGTACCGGCTGTGCAGCAGCGCCACCAGCAGCTCGCGCGGCCCGCGCGGACGGCCCTTGCCGGCCGGGCGCAGTGCCCGCAGCGCCAGCGTGATCGGGGCGCCGAGCAGCAGCAGGATCGGCGTCAGCATGGAGAGCACCATGTGCTGGATCATGTGCGCGCTGAACAGCACCATGCCGTAGTCGTTCAGCCCGGTGCAGGTGACCAGCAGCATGCTGGCGACACCCGCCGCCCAGCCGACCATCCGGCCGATCGGCCAGCGGTCGCCGCGCCTGTACAGCCGCACCACGCCCGCCGCGTACAGCCCCAGCACGACCAGGCCGCCGAGCAGGAACACCCAGTCCGGGGACCAGGTCCAGACGTTCGACAAGGTGAACGGGCCTAGCTGGGTCATCCCGCCGTGGTGGTGCATTCCTGACATTCCGTCGCCCATCGGCGGGTCCTGCTTTCCGTCCTCGTGGTCCCTGGTGCGGGTCCGGTTCGCCCGTTTTGCTTGACATACAGCCTAGGTGGGCCTTACCTCGGGCCACTCCCCGCCCCCTCCGTACGGGTGCCTCCCCACCGGGGCGCCTCCTGGCTAGACTGACCGGCCGGTCGGCAGGGAGGCTCGGAGATGGCGGCGGAACACGGACCCGCGGCGCGCCCCACGGTCGCGCTGACCGGGGCGACGGGCTTCATCGGCTCCGCCGTGCTGGCGGCCCTCGCGGCGCGCGGCGTCCCGGTGCGAGCCCTGGCCCGCAAGCCGCCGCAGAGCGCCGTACCGGGCACCGCCTGGGTGCCGGGCGACCTCGCCGACCCGGTGGCGCTCACGGAGCTCTGTACGGGCGCCGGGGCGCTGGTGCACCTCGCCTCCCGGGTCGACGGCGGCGCCGAGGAGTGCGAGGCGGTGAACGACCGGGGCACCGCCGCGCTGATGGCGGCCGCCACCCGCGCCGGGGTGCGGCGGATCGTCCACCTCTCCACCGCGGCGGTCTACGGCGAGGGCCCGCACGCGGGCATCGAGGTGGACGAGGTGCCGCCCGCCCCGGTGTCCGAGGCCAGCCGCACCCGGCTGCTCGGCGAGCGCCACGCGCTGGCGGCCGGCGGGTACGTGCTGCGCCCCGGGCTGGTGACCGGCAGCGGCGACCGCTGGGTGGTGCCCGCGCTGGCCGAGCTGGTCCGCCGGGTGCCGGTCCGCTGGGAGGGCGGCAGCGCCCGGCTCTCGATGGTGGACCGCACCGACCTGGCCCGGCTGATCACCGTGCTCGCCCTGGACGGGCACGCCGCCGCGCCGGGCGTCCACCACGCCTCGCACCCCGAGCCGGTCCGCGGCGGCGACCTGCTCGCCGCCCTGGCCGCCCTCGGCCTGCTGCCCGCCCCGCACGGCCCGGCCGTGCCCTGGGAGGAGTGCCGCCGGCTGTTGGCCGCCGCGCCCGGCCGGGTCTCCGAGCGGCAGTTCGGCCTGATCGCCCGCGATCACTGGTACCGCAGCGAGCGGATCTGGCGGCTCGCCGCCTGCCCGCCCGGTCCGGGCCCGCTGGCCCGGCTCCCGCAGGCCGTCGCCTGGTACCGCGAGGCGCTGGGTTAGGCCGGCGGCGCGGCTGGGACCAGGGTGTTCTCGTTGCGGTGGCCGGCGGCGAAGTCGTCGATGTTGCGGGCGGTGGCGTCGATGATCCGGCCGACGGGGGTGCGGGTGAAGTCAGAGCCGCCCGTGCACGTACGGTCGCCGTCGACCGCACAGCGTGTCCGCCGAAACGGCGCCGCCGTGC
>NZ_JBHVFE010000647.1:0-3888 GCF_042801945.1 Kitasatospora sp. NPDC057542 | reverse complement strand
GAAGTCGGCCGGGCCGACTTCTCGCGCGCTCCGTCACACAGCAGTGCCCCCGGCTACGGAAGCACCGGGCGCAGGACCTCGGCCACCCGGGCCTTGACCGCATCGCCATGGGCGAGCGGGACGGGGTGCCCGCCGCGTTCGGCGGACACCCCGAGGTCCGCCAGGAGGTACAGGGCGCGCAGAGTGCGCGCGGTGTTGGAGACCCAGACCGGCATCGGCCCGCGCTCCAGTGCGGCGAAGGCGGCGCCGATCGGCGACAGCCAGGCGGTCGATCGCTCCGCGGTCAGGTCGGTGCGGGTGAGGATGCGGGCGACTGCCTTGGCGAGCCGGTCGTCCTCCCGCTGTGCGAACAGGTAGTCGGTCGGGGTGAGCAGACGCTCGGCGGCGAGCACGAGCAGCGGTTCGGGGTCGATGTCGGGCCGCACACCACACGTCGCCAGCAGGTCCGCGCCGTGCGCCACGGCGTGCAGCCAGCCGAGCGTGTCGTCACAGCCTCGCAGATCGGCCTCCGAGCGGTACCAGGCGGCGAAGGCGTCGAGCCATTCGGGCCTGAGGCTGCCCTGGCTCACGATCATCTCCAGGACGAGCGGCGCGAACGTCCTGGCCTCGATCCGCGGATCGGTGAAGCGCTCCGCCATCAGATCGCCGAGCGCCAGGCACCGCTCGCCGTCGATCACCCCGCGCCGGATCCACGCCGCCAGGACCGCGTACGGGTAGCCGTCCCTGACCTCGGGGTCGGGGTCCCCCAGGGCGGCCGCCAACTCCGCGACCAGGTCGTCCAGCCGGCGCCCTGGGGGGAGCGCGCAGTCGGTCTCGTAGATCTCACGCCAGTCCGTCACGGGCGGGACCCTACCGGAGGCTTCCAGAGCCTCTCACCTGCTTTTTCGCCAGGAACTTGCGCGAGAAGTCGGCCGGGCCGACTTCACGCGTGACCTTCGTGGGCCGACCCTGGTGCGTCCGCCAGGCGCTCCAGTGAGCGTTCCAGGTTGTCGGCCAGCTTCGTGAGGACCCGGTACTCGTCGGCGTCGAGCGTCGCCGTCAACTGCTCCTCGACCGCGTAGTAGTGGGCGAGGAGGCGGTCGACGAGGTCGACGCCGCGATCGGTGAGCCTGAGGTGGATGATGCGGCGGTCACGGTCGTCACGCTCCCTGGTGATCAGCCCCTCCTTCTCCAGCCTGTCCGCGCGGACGGTCATCCCCGAGCAGGTGACCATGTCGAGGGCGGCCAGTTGGCCGGTGGTCAGCCGGTGGGAGGGACCGGCCTGGCGCAGGGTGACGAGCACGTGGAAGTTGGCGGCGGTGAGCCCGTGCTCCTTGAGGACGGGCTCCAGTCGGGCCTTCCAGAGCACGGCGATCCGGTAGAGGCGGCCGAGCGGTCGCAGGGGTGGCACGGGGGGCCTTCCAATTGGTCGTTTGCCGGGTGCGCAGGCAGGCCTGCCTGCGGCCTGCGGGTCCGACGCCGGCGATCCCTGCCGGCGTCGGACCGGTCCACGGGGTGGTCAGCCGGCCGGAGCGAGCTCCGGTGCCGGCGGGTGGGGCGCGGCAGCGCGGTGCAGGCCCTTGCGGTCGTAGAGGTGGGTGACCGCGAGGCCGACGACGAGGGAGACGGCGAAGCCGATGCCGACCATGGTCCAGGCGCGGCCGAGTCCGGCGTCGGCCTGCGCGTCGAAGTAGAGGATGGACCGGACGCCGTCGACGACCTGGCGGAAGGGCTCGAAGTCGGCCAGGAACCGGTAGAAGCCGGGCAGTGCCTGGAGCGGGATGGTGGCGCCGGCGGACGGGATGGCCAGGCCGATCAGCACGAGCATGGAGACGATGGGGCCCGGGGTGCCGAAGGCGGCGAGCAGGGCGAGAGCGGTGATGCCCATCGCGGCCGTGGCGCAGCTGCCGAAGATCCACAGCTGCAGCAGGTGGGAGGCGTCGATGCCGATGACTCCGACGGCGGCACCCATGGCCAGTGCGGAGGTCACCATCGACAGGACGATCATGAGGACCGAGCCGACGGCGAAGTGGCGTACCCGGCTGAGGTGCTGAAGCGGCTTGGCGGTGCGGACCGGGCCCTTGTCGCTGGCGATGTAGCCGAGTGCGGTGTCCAGCTGGGTGTGGATGACGTTGGCGCCGAGCATGCCGCCCAGGACGAGGACGAGGGTGTAGAAGAACGCGCTCAGCCCGAGGCCGCTGTGCTGCCCGAGCGGGTGGCCCTCCTGGACCGTGGCCTTGACGGGGTCGGCGATCATCAGCTGCGCCGCGGCGCCGGGCGCGGCGGGCTTGGCAGCGGTGCCCGGTGTGACGGGCTTGGCAGCGGTGCCGGGTGCCGCCTGGTGTTCGGCCTGGTGGCTCAGCTGTTCGGCGAGCTGCCGGCCCACCTGGGCCGAGGTGGTCTGGACGATCTTGCGGTTGATCTCGGAGGCCATGGAGGAGCCGAAGCTTCCGGCGCCGGGGTTGGTCAGCACGGTCATGGTCGGCGGGTGCGGCTCGTGCTGGAGCGGGCCGGCGAGGGCGGCCACGGAGGCGGAGAAGTCCTCCGGGATGACGAGCGCGCCGAACACCTTGTCCTTGGCCAGGAGCTCGTCGGCGGTCCGGCGGTCGACCTGCTTCCAGGCGACCTTGCCCTTCAGGTCGGCGGCCTGGGTGATCTGCGGGGTGATCTGCTCGCCCAGGTTGACCTGCTGCCCCGCGATCTTGGTGCCCTGGTCCGCGTTGACCACCGCGATCGGCAGGTCCTTCATCGAGCCGACCGGATCGTTGTTGGCACCCAGGTACAGCAGCGACAGGACGAACGACAGCAGGCCGAGGGTCAGCGCCGACCGCAGCCAGAGGCCTTTTCCGCGCAGCAGACCGCGGGCGCTCGCCCTGGGCGCGTGGGTCGGCTCAGACATTCCGCCTCCCTCGGTGGCGCAGCGCGACAGGGGCCTGCTCGTGGCACCTGGTTCCGGTGGGGCGTGGGGCTGGCATGGTGCTCCAGTTGCGAGGTCGCGCCGAGAGTGGCGCGCAAGGTTCGGTAGCGAAAGGGCCCCGGCATCGCGGCTGGTCAGCCGACCGCTGGAAACTTTCACTTTCTAGCTCGATAGTGACACTATCGAATGCGTGAGTCCATTCGGGAGCCTGGGAGACTGGTCACACACCGAACCGTTCGAGCGAGTGAGCGCATGAGGATCTCCGACCTGAGCCGCCTGACCGGAACACCGGTCGGGACCATCAAGTACTACCTACGGGAAGGCCTGCTGCCGCCCGGCCGATCCCTCGGCGCCACCCTGACCCTGTACGGCGACGAACACGTTCAGCGCCTGCGCCTGATCCGCGCCATGACCGCCCGCGGCGGCCTGTCCATCGCCGCCACCCGCGACGTCCTCACCGCGATCGACCAGCCGCTCGAACCACTGGACACGCTCCGCGTCGTCCACTACGCCCTGCCCACTCCGGTCGATGCCACCGAGACCGACGCGGTCGACGAGCACGCTCCGCAGGTCGACCGGCTGCTGGACGCCATGGGATGGGACATCTCCGAGGAATCGCCGCACCGCAGGGCACTCGCCGCGAGCCTGATGGACCTCAGCCGCCTCGGCATGGAGTACAGCACCGAGGAACTGCTGCCCTATGCCGAACTGGCCGCCGCCGCGGCCCGACTGGACTTCGACCGGATCGAAGGCATCGAGGACCGCCTCCGGCTCGCCGAGCACGCCGCGATCGTCGTCCTGCTCCTCGAACCCGTTCTGGCGGTCCTGCGACGCCTCGCCCAGGAGAACGAGTCCCACCGCCGTACGGCCTGGTCCCACAGCGACTGAACGCGTGCGCGCATGGCGGGACCGCCGACGTCGTTGCCTACGCGGAACGGATGGGCCTCCCCTTGGGCATCATCTGGCCGCAGGGCGCCACCCGTGGCTGAGTG
>NZ_JBHVFE010000646.1:0-3888 GCF_042801945.1 Kitasatospora sp. NPDC057542 | reverse complement strand
CAGCCCCGTACCCGGCCAGTCGGGGAAGCGGCGCCGGGGCCGCCCCGGTGGCGGGGACCGACAGCCGCCGACGCGCCAAGGGACACCGGCGGGGGCGCCGACGCGCCGCCCGGCCCGGCCCCGGACCCCTGCGCCGCACCGCCTTCGGCACCGCGGGCCTGCTCTGTCTGGTGCTCGGCACCTCACTCGCGCTGTCCGGCCGGGAGACCCCGGTGGTGCGGGTCGAGACCTCCGGCCACGGCGCCGGCACCGACATCCCCGCGGCGGCCCCGGGCGCCCCGGCCACGACCGGCACCGAGCACAGTGCGCCCACCGCCGCCAAGCCGTTCACGCCCTCACCGCCGACCCGCCTGCTGGTCCCCTCCGTCGGGGTGGACGCACCGGTGGCCGACCTCGGCCTGAACCCCGACGGCACGGTCGAGGTGCCACCGGCCGACCGGGGCGACGAGGTCGGCTGGTACCGCAACGGCCCCACCCCCGGCGAGCCCGGCCCCGCCGTGCTCATCGGGCACTACGACACCGTGCACGGCCCGGCGGTCTTCAAGCAGCTGCCGAAACTGCGGCCCGGCGAGCTGATCCGGATCCGACGCGCGGACGGCAGCACCGTGGACTTCAAGGTCCGCACGCTGCTCCAGGCCGCCAAGGACCGCTTCCCGACCGAGCAGGTGTACGGCGACACGCCCGCGCCCGCGCTCCGGCTGATCACCTGCGGCGGGCGGATCGGCTCGGACGGCCACTGGACGGACAACATCATCGTGCTGGCGGACCTGGCCTGACGACCCGGTACCGGCCGTACGAAGTGCCTCGCGGAACCATCGGCCGCCGTCCGCGCGACCTACCACCCGGGGCCGTGACGGGAGCGGCGAACCCCGGCGTCGCCACAGACCAGGAGGACGAGCACCGACCGTGGCAGCAACACGAGCACCCCGCCGCCGGCCCGGCGCCGTCCCGGTGGCCACCCTGGCCGGCCTGGTCGTCGTCCTCGCCCTCGCCGCCCTCGCCTTCGGCCGGGCCACCCCCGGCGGCCTGAGCGACCAGGGCCCGGCCCAGGCCGTCACGCCACCGCCGGTGACCCGGGCGCTCTGGCCGCAGCTGCCCACCTCTCCGCCGCCGGCCACGCCCGCGACCGGCGTCGCCCAGGAGCCGCCACAGCCCGTACCGGACCTGACCGTCCCCGGGCGCGACATCACCGCGGTCGACGTCCGCACCGTCCTCGCCAAGGATCCGAAGGTGAGCCTGGAGGAGCGCCAGGCGCTCGGCTCCTGCGCCGGGTGCGAGGTCCGCGCCCCCGAGTTCCGCGACCTCACCGGGGACGGACAGCCCGAGCTGATCACCGTCGTCACCACCCCCGGACCGGTCGTGCTGCACGTCTACACACTCGTCGAGGACCGCCTGCTGCCCGTCCTCCGGGTACAGGTCCAGCCGATGTTCAACGCCGCGACCATCGGCACCGACCTGTGGCTGTTCGAGCCGACCAGCGCCTACGTCCGGACCAGCAGCCACTACCAGTGGGACGGGACCAGGCTCGCCCTGAAGGACCGCCTCGACGAGGGCGTCGGCGTGCTCCCGCCCACCGGCACGGACACCGGCCGGCCGGCCGCCACCGCGGCCGAGCCCGTCCCGCCCCCGGCACGCCCCACCCCGTCCGCGCCGAAGAAGACGGCCCCCGATGCCGTCGTCCCGGCCCCGCGCCCCGCCCGGCCGTCCTCCGAGCCCACCGCCCCCGTCGTGCTCCCGGAAGCGAAGCGATGACCCCCGCAGGCACCCCCGCCACCCCCGGCGCCACTCCCGCCCACCCGCACATCCTGCTGGTCGAGGACGACGAGGTGATCCGCGAGGCCACCCGGATGGCCCTGGAACGCTACGGCTTCCCGGTCACCACCGCGGCCGACGGCCTGGAGGGACTGGAGGCCTTCCACGCCGTCCGGCCCGACCTGCTCCTGCTGGACGTCATGCTGCCGCTGCTCGACGGGGTCGGCCTCTGCCGCCGGATCCGGGAGGAGAGCCAGCTGCCGATCCTGATGATGTCCGCCCGGACCGACCCGGTGGACGTGGTCTCCGGGCTGGAGGCCGGGGCGGACGACTACGTGGTCAAGCCCTTCGAGAGCGCCGTCCTGGTCGCCCGGATCCGTACGGTGCTGCGCCGTATCCGGGTCGTCCCGGCGGTCGACTCCCCGCTGCCGCCGGAGGCCCCGTCGGCTTCCCCGACCACCCCCTCTTCCCCCGCCGTCCCCTCTTCCCCTCCTTCCCCTCCTTCCTCGCCCGCCTCTCCCGTCGCCGTGCGCAGCTTCGACGGCCTCCAGGTGGACACCGACAGCATGGAGGTCCGGGTGGACGGCCGCCTCGTCCCGCTCACCCCCACCGAGCTGCGGCTGCTGCTGGAGTTCACCGCCGCGCCCGGGATCGTGCTGGAGCGCTCCACCCTGCTCGAACGCGTCTGGGACTACGAGTGGGGCGCCGACACCCGGGTCGTGGACGTCCACGTGCAGCGGCTGCGCGCCAAGATCGGCTCCGGCCGGATCGAGACCGTCCGCGGGTTCGGCTACAAGCTGCGGCGCCCGGCATGACCCTGCGCCGCCAGATCGCCACCGCCGTCGCCGCCATCGCCGTCCTGGTCGCGGTGGCCGTCGGCCTGCTGGTCCACCAGGCGATGATCCGTCAGCACGTCGACCAGGCCCGTTCCTCCGCGCTCACCGCCCTCGACTCCGCACTGGCCGACTACGAACGCGGCGGCAAGCCGACCGACCGGGGCGCGGCCGTGAACGACCCGGCCCTGCCCGGCCGGCTGCGCGCCCTCGTCGACGGCGGCCGGCACGGCTCGCTGCTCGCCGCCGACGGCACCGGCGAGTCAATGTGGGCGGCCGGCCCGGTGCAGGACGGGGTGCTGTCCGTCCGGGTCGACTTCGCCCAGGACCGGCAGGCCATCGCCGACCTGGACCGGATCATCCTGCTCACCGTCGTCGCCGCGGTCTTCACCACCGTGCTGGCCGGCGTGCTCGTCGCCGACCGGATCAGCCGCCGGCTGCGCACCGCGGCCACCGCCGCCCGGGGCATCGCGGCCGGCGGGACGGACACCCGGATCGGCGAACTCGTCGACGGCAAGGACGAGGTGGCCGACCTCGCCGCCGCCGTCGACCTGATGTCCCGCACCCTGCACCGGCGGCTGGAGGACGAACAGCGCTTCACCGCGGACGTCGCCCACGAGCTGCGCACCCCGCTCACCGGGCTGGTCACCGCCGCCGAACTGCTGCCGCCCGGGCGCCCCACCCAGCTCGTACAGAACCGGGTCCAGGCGCTGCGCGGCCTGGTCGAGGACCTGCTGGAGGTCTCCCGCCTGGACGCGGACGCCGAGTCCCCCGACCTGTCCGCCGTCCCGCTGGAGCGCGCGGCACGCCGCACCGTCTCCCTCACCGGTCTGGACGTCACCGTCGACATCACCGCCGACCGGCAGGTCCGCACCGACCTGCGCCGGCTGGACCGCATCCTCGGGAACCTGATCCTCAACGCCCACCGCCACGGCGCCGGCCCGGTCCACCTGCACGTCGACGGCCTGCGGATCACCGTCCGCGACCACGGCCCCGGCTACCCCGAGGACCTCCTCCGGCACGGCCCGCAGCGCTTCCGCACCAACGCCCCCGAACGAGGCCGCGGCCACGGCCTCGGCCTCACCATCGCCAGCGGCCACGCCCGCGTCATCGGTGCCACCCTGACCTTCGCCAACCACCCCGACGGCGGCGCGCTGGCCATCCTCGTCCTGCCGTCGGACTGACCCCGGCCGACAGCGAAAGGGCCGGCCCGACACCCGTCGGACCGGCCCTTCCCGTCTGCGCCGAGCCCCCTGTCGGGTTCGAACCGACGACCCCCGCTTTACAAGACGAACCCGGATCA
>NZ_JBHVFE010000645.1:0-3920 GCF_042801945.1 Kitasatospora sp. NPDC057542 | reverse complement strand
AACATCACCCGCAGCCGCCTCGGACGACTCACTCGCCAAGGCTTCCTCACCCAACCCGAACGAGGCCGCTACCAGAAACGGACTTAACGCCCTCTCAGACATCCCATGGCGTAGGGACGTCAAGCGGCTGTGGCGAGGGTTGCGTGGTGTGACCATGCGGTGGCCTCGTCGTAGAGGGCTCGGGTCTTGAGGCATCCGTGGAGGATGCCGACGAGGCGGTTGCCGAGCTGGCGCAGGGCGGGGTTGTATCCGGCGTCGCGGGCTCGCTGTTTGTCGTAGTAGCGGCGGGCGCCGGGCGAGGTGTTGATGGCGGAGAAGGCCTTCCTGTGGAGGGCGTCGGCGAGGCGGTCGTTGCGCGCGTGTTGGGCGTAGACGGCGTGGGTCCTGCCGGAGGCGCGGGTGATCGGGCTGGTGCCGGCGTAGTTCTTGCGGGCCTTGGCGGAGGTGTAGCGGGTGGGATCGTCCCCGAACTCGGCCAGCACCCGGGCGCCGGTGATTTTGCCGATGCCGGGCATCGACAGGTAGATCTCAGCGTCCGAGTGCGCGAGAAAATGCGCGCTCACCTGCTGTTCCAGCGCGGCTATCTGCTCGTTCAGCGCGATCAGCAGGTTGGCGTGCGCTGTCGCCGCCGCGGCGTAGGCGGCGGCGACCGGTGCGGCGATGGCGAGCTGGGGCTCGCGCAGGCCGGCCTGGATCGCGGCGGCTCTCTGGTCCCGGTTGCGGCGGCGGTGCCGGGCCAGGACGGCGAGGATCTGCGGGCTCGTCAGCTTCGCCGCCTGCTCGGGCGTTGGGGCCTTGACCAGCAGTTCCAGCGCGTCGGTGCTGGTCAGTTCCAGGCCCGCGTAGGCGTTCAGCGCGCCGGGGAAGTACTCGCGCAGTGTGTTCCGAAGCCGCTGGAACGCGCGGGTGCGTTCCCAGATCAGGGTCTGGTGAGCACGGGCGACGACCTTGATCGCCTGGGCCTGGTCGCTGTCCCCGGCAACCGGCCGCAGCTGGTCGCCGTCGATGCGGACCATGTCGGCCAGTGCGTGGGCGTCCCCTTGTCGCTCTTGGCCCCGGAGGTGCCGTACCGCTCCTTGAACCGGGCCGCCTGGCGGGGGTTGACCGCGTAGACGCGGTAGCCGGCCGCGATCAGCGCCTGCACCCACGGTCCCCGGTCGGTCTCGATCCCGACCGCCACCTGCCCGGGCCCCAGGTCCTCGCCGCCGTGGCGGGCGACGAGGGCGTGCAGCTTCGCGATGCCCTCCACGCCCTCCGGCAGCCGCGCGGTACCCAGCCTGCGGCCCGTCTCGTCCTGGACCTCGACGTCGTGGTGAGGTCGGCATGGAGCGCGGTTCCGGGATTACTCCCGGTCCGTTTCTCCATGCCGCCTTCCCGAACCGGACGTGCGAGTTGTCCCCGCATCCGGCTCTCCACAAGCCCCGTTGGACAGTTGCTCTCCTCAGCTGATGCTGGGCCAGGGCGAGGGAATGGTCGTCCCCCGGGGACGGTATCGAGTGGTGACTACCGAACCGGGATTGAACAGGACGACCTCTCCGTCGTGTGGCCACCACCGGCCGTCGCAGTAGCGACGGCGCAGTTCCTTCCAGCCCGCGGTGGGGTGCTTGCGCCGCAGCCATCCGAAGACCTGACGCCAAACGATCATGCGCAGGTATTGGAAGGCGCGGGCCGACACCCCGGGGCGGAAGTAGGCGGTCCAGCCCCGCAGCACCTGGTTGAGCTTGTGCAGCAGGACTGCCAGCGGCAGGCTGACGTTCATCCGGCAGATCGCCTTCGTCTTGGCCTTGACGGACCGAAGTGCCTTCTTGGCCGGGTAGTTGTAGACGTACTGCCGGTCGGTTCCCCGCTTCTGGTGGCGCTGGATGCGCCAGCCCAGGAAGTCGAGGCCATCGTCGATGTGGGTGATCAGTGTCTTCTCTTCCGACAACGTGAGGCCGACGGTGGAGAGGACTTCCGCTACTTCCGGGAGCAACGCCTGCGCGTGCGCCCGGGTGCCCGAAACCAGAATGACGAAGTCGTCCGCGTACCGGATAGGCCGGTAGTTGGGCAGGCCCTTCTGGCGTCGGGTCCACCTTTGCTTGGTGGTGGACAACGGGCCGCCCGGGGCCTGGGCGAAGTGCTCGTCCAGGACCGAGAGGGCCACGTTGGCCAGCAGCGGCGAGAGAATCCCTCCTTGCGGGGTGCCGGTGACGGTGTCCTTGGAGGTGCCGACCTCGGTGAGGATGCCTGCCTTCAAGAACGCCTTCACCAGCGCGAGCACGTGCTTGTCTCCGATCCGAGTCCGCACCAGGTCCATCAGGGCCGTGTGCGAGATCTCGTCGAAGCATGCCCTAATGTCGCCCTCCAGCACCCATTCGTAGGTCTTGGAAGCCAGAAAGCGCGTCTCGGCCATGGCGTCGTGCGCGCGCCGGTTGGGCCTGAAGCCGTACGAGCACGGAACGAAATCCGCCTCGAAGATCGGCTCCAGCACCAGCTTCAAGGCCGCCTGGACCACCCTGTCCGCCACGGTCGGGATGCCGAGACGGCGACGCTTGTGCGTCCCCGGCTTGGGGATCATCCGCTCCCTGACCGGCACCGGACGGAAGCTGCGGGACTTCAACTGCTCCCGCAGCTCGGCGAGGAACCACTCCTCGCCGATCCGTTCCCGGACGGAGGCGACGGTTATCCCGTCGACTCCGGCCGAGCGTGCGCCCTTGTTCCCCGCAACCCGTTCCCAGGCCATCAACAGAAAGCTGGGATCGGTGACGAGGTTGTACAGATCGTCGAACCGACGATGAGGATCGTCGTTCGCCCAACGGTGCAGCTTGGCCTGGATCTCCAGTACCCGTCGCTCAGCCGCGAACGGACTGAGCGCCAGATCACTCGTATTCACCAGCGTCCTCCTGGTCTTCCAGCACTTCCACCACTGACTTGCTGTCCCCCTTCGCCATGTACGCGCCTTTCGCGCGCTCGGACTACTACGGGGACTCCGCCCCGCTCGATGCCGCCAGCTGACGACGTGCCTGTCCCCCCACCGCGCTGGCTGCACGGGATGAGGACGACACCGAGCGGTTCCCACGTTCACTTGAGAGTCGATCGACGGGTGAGGCGCCCAGCTCTACCCCTGCGGCATCGCCACGGTTACGCCGCAGACATTCACCGTGGCCTCCAGACGGCTGATCACATCACCGGCTGGAGTTCCCCGTCTGCTCGAAAGCAGAGGGTGCGCGCCGCGACCAGCCCATATCCGCCAGGTTTTGAGCTGGTGGGCCGTTAAGGGGCGTCAGACACTGGTTCCTCTCGTACACCTTCCCGTCTCGCTGGCCGGACCCGCACCATCTGGCAGTGCTGGCACGTCCCGGCGTTGTCAGGACTGCTCCCACCCTCCCCGGCGTCTCCCGGATCAGACTGTCCTCAGCTTCACCCAGCCGCTGCGACGGCCAGGAGGTAAGGGCCTTTCACCCCCACTCGACTTCAAGCGCCTCGTGGCGCACGTGATCTTCGGCCCAGTCGTCACCGATGAACAGCACCAGCACCCGCCCTTTCGCTCTTGTCCGGTCATGCGCAGCCTGCGGAAGGCGCGGCTCGCTCTCTAATGGATCAAGTGCTCACGCCCAACCGCCCGGCGGGCACGCCATCCCATCAGCAGTCAGGCCTCCCAGCCGACCAGCGGGGGCACGGTCTGACCACAGAACTCGCAATGGCTCGGAGGCTAGGAGTGCTCACCCGCTGGCGGCTACGGACCGTAGTTTCTCCTACGGTCCGATGAGGCCCATTAGTACTGCAACCGCACTTGGTCGCGGTTGACTTGGCGAGTGATTGATCTTGGAGTGGGGCAGGTCGAGGAGTGGAAGGCGGCGCTGGCGGGGTTGCACGCCCGCTTCGCGTCGCGCTTCACCAGATCGGAGCCGCGCGGGCGGGCGCTGGAGTACATGGCGGGA
>NZ_JBHVFE010000644.1:0-3925 GCF_042801945.1 Kitasatospora sp. NPDC057542 | reverse complement strand
GTCGCCGCCCGGTCGGGGGCGGCGACGGCGTGAGGACGTGCGGGCGGATCAGCCGTGGACGTAGACGATGCCGAGCTTGGTGAGCTGCCAGAGCTGGTTGGCGGCGCCGGTGTCGGTGGCGAGTTCGACGTACGGGTTGCCCTTGGCGTCGAGGGTGGCGCCGGCGGCCAGGACCTTGGTCTGGTCCTGGGAGTCGGCGATCTTGTAGCGGCCGTTGCCGGCCGGCTTGAACACCCAGTGCTGGTTGCCGCCGCCGTTGCAGCCCCACTGCTGGATCCGGGTGCCGGGGGCGGTGGAGGCGGCGTTGGCGTCCAGGCACATGTCCCGGTTGCCGCTGAAGTCCAGCTCGTAGCTGCCGCCGGCCTTGGCCTCCAGGACGAAGGACTGGTTGAGCCCGCCGGCGGCCGGATAGGTGATCGCGGGCCGGCCGGCGGTGGAGTCACCGTAGGTGCCGCCGCCGGTGAGGTCGAGCACGTTGCCGCTCGCGGCGTTGGTCAGCTGGTACCAGGAGCCGTCCTCGGGGACGTCGCCGAACGGCTGTCCGGGTGTGAGCGGCTGGATCGAGGTGGTGTTCTGCTGGTTGAGCGTGCAGTACGCCTGCGCCAGCTCGGGCCGGGAGTAGAACTGGCCGAGGCAGACGCCCTCACCGCGGTAGCCGGCCACCCGCAGGTGGTACGACTGGCGGACCATGTTCATGCACAGCCCGGGGATGCCGATCTGCGAGTCGCAGCCGTTGCGCACCCACTCGGAGAGGTTGATGACGTCCCCGTTGGTGTACTCGTACGGGGAGGTCGTCCACTCCGCGCAGACCTCGTGCCCGAAGGCGACCCGCCGCTGGTCCAGGTACCGGACACCGGGCACCTGCTCGGCGGCACCGCGCAGCGCGTCGCTGAGCGTCGGCACCACCCAGTTGTGGCCCCAGGCGAGGTCCTCGGGGAAGGCCGGGCAGCCGTCGGCGACCTTGCCGAGGTAGTCGTTGCGCCGGATGTCCGGGGTGATCGGGTTGAAGTACGACTGGTAGACCAGCTGGTACGAGGAGTCGGCGTAGCCGGCCTTGCGCATGGTCTGGCGGATGTTCTGGAGCGCCGCGACCACCTTGGGCTGGACGCCCTTGGCGCGCCGGCGGATCTCGTCGCTGCCGATGGTGTCCCGGCAGCCCTGGTCCTTGGGGATCGGGAAGTACTGCGCCAGGCAGTGCATCATGATGCCGCTGAAGTCGAAGTCGTCGTTGGCACCGATGGTGACGACGACCATCTTGACGTCGTACCTGGCCGCCGTGTCGGCCAGCTTGACGTCCTGCTTGGGCTCGCCGAAGTCGCCGCTGCCGGGGCCTGTGATCGTGGCCAGCTCCGGGTCGCTGACCAGGTCGCCGGTCTGGGCGCCGGAGCAGGCGAGGTCGATCGGGGTGACCCCGGGGATGTCGGTGACGAAGATCTCCGACTTGGGGTGGCGGTGGCAGTAGTTGGTGGGGCTGTCCGTCTCCGGGAAGTAGCCGTCGTTGGTGTCGGTGCCGGCGCCCTCCCCCGAGATGGCGCTGTCGCCGAGGGCGACGATCGCGGCCGGACGGGTGGCCGCGGGTGCGGCCGGGGCGGGGTCGGCCAGGGCGGCGGGGGCACCGGCCAGGCCGAGGGTGGCGAGGAGGGCTCCGGTGGCGAGCAGCGCGGCGCACCGGGAGGACCCGGTACGCGTCCGCCGCGCCGCCGACAGTGGGGACCTGATCACACGCGACTCCTTGCGGGGGTGGGGGGACCGCCCGGGCGGGGGCGCCGAGCGGCGCGGAGCAAGAGAGGAGCAGGGAAGGTGAGCAGGTCTCGCATTCTAGGTACTGACAAGTAACGCAACAAGGCTTGCGACAGGGAAGGAAGTTGACGGAAGAACGGATTCCCGGGCACGCACAGAGCCGCCGCCCCGCGCCCCAGGAGGGAAGCGCGGAACGGCGGCTCTCACCGGCCGAACCGGGTGCGGGCTCAGCCCTTGTTGATGCAGTGGTGGCCGAACGTCGGGTTCAGCAGGCCGACGACGTCGATGGTGTTGCCGCACAGGTTGATCGGCAGGTGGATCGGAACCTGGATCTGGTTGCCCGAGATGACACCGGGGGAGTTGGCGGCGACGCCCTCGGCGCCCGCGCTGGCCATGGCGGTGCCCGCGCCGGCGGCCACGATGCCCGCCACGGCCGCGCCGACGGCGGCGGTCTTCTTGATGCTCATAGCGAGCCTCCTGACTGTTCGACAGAGATGCACGGGGAGTGCGACATCTAGAACGAGACCCCACCTGCCCGGTTGCGACGGCCCTCGCACTGTCACCCATCCGGCGCAACGGCGACGCGGACCAGGCATTCGGGTGATGGGCGGGCCGGACCGTTTCCCCGTGCACGGTGCCTCGTTCTCCCTCACGGAACCCGGTCTCCACCGGCCCCCACGCACGAATCGAGTACCGCCCATGCGCAAGCACGCCCGCGGCGTCGTCGGCATCGCGGCCATTGGCGGTCCGCTCGGCATGGCGGGCCTCCCAAAGCCGGCGCCCGGCAATCCGTGCCGGAACGCCCGACCGGAATTCCACCTGGTCGCGCCTTTGTCCGAAGCCTTTCCCGGCCGTGCGGGAATTGTTTCGAGAGGCGCTGCGACCCGGCCGCCGCGGCCACGCCCGAGCCATGGGCGGAACACGCCGGCATGCGCCGACCGCAGTGACAATCACGGCAATCCCTGAAGACAACGGGCGAGTATTCGTGCTTGCCCGGCGCCCGACATTTCCATTCCGTCGGGCCGAAATCGGAGGAATGACATGCGCAACTTCAAGAAGGCCGCCGTCCTGTCGCTGGGCGCCGGCGGCCTGGTGCTCGGTGCCGCCGGCGGTGCGTTCGCCAGCGCGGGCGCCGAGGGCGTCGCCGCCAACTCCCCCGGGGTCGTCTCCGGCAACCAGGTCCAGGTCCCGGTGCACGCGCCGATCAACGTGTGCGGCAACACCGTCGACGTTCTCATCGGCCTGCTGAACCCGGCGTTCGGCAACAAGTGCGCCAACGTGGAGATGCACCCGCACCACGAGCACGAGCACGAGGGCGACTACTGATTCACCAAGCCCGTGCCGCACTCCGCAAGCGCCGAGGCGCGGCACGCTCCACCCATGTGTGATCGAGGAGATCAACCCCCATGCAGAACATGAAGAAGGCCGTCGTCCTCTCCGCCACCGCTGCCGGCCTGGTGCTCGGTGCCGCCGGCGGTGCGTTCGCCAGCGCGGGCGCCCAGGGTGTGGCCGCCGGCTCCCCCGGTGTGCTCTCCGGCAACCAGATCCAGGTGCCGCTGCACATCCCGATCAACGTCTGCGGCAACACCGTCGGCGTCATCGGCGCGCTGAACCCGGCCTTCGGCAACAAGTGCGCCAACGTGGAGATGCACCCGCACCACGAGGACGACGACTGCTGATCTCCGATCGGCACGCGTTCCGGCCGTCCTGCCCCCCGACCAGTCGGCCGGGGGGCAGTTCGGCGTCCCCGGACAGCCGTCCGGGACCCCCGATCCACCGAAGGGCGATCAACATGGTTTCGAAGAAGAGCGCGGCCGGCCTGGCCGCCGCCGCGGGTGCCGCGGTGCTGCTCGGCGCCGGTTCGGCGCAGGCCGCGACCGTGCCGGGCGAGGCGCCGGCCGGCCCCGCCACGCTGACCAGGACCGACGTCGGCCAGGCGCTGAACGGGACGACCACCGGCCTCGGCTACGGCATCGCGCCGATCAAGAGCCTGCGGCTGGACCCGTGGGCGAAGTCCTCCGCCGACTTCCTCAACAACGGCGCGGTCCTCCAGCCGGACCAGGGCCTGCCCTCGGTCGGCACCGGGACGCTGACCGGCCCGCTGAGCGACGGCGGCGGCATCAAGGACCTCCCGCTGGCCGGCGGGCTGACCGGCCTCCTGCCGGGCTGAGCCTCCGGACGTACG
>NZ_JBHVFE010000643.1:0-3926 GCF_042801945.1 Kitasatospora sp. NPDC057542 | reverse complement strand
ACGGACTGATCCCGCTCACCTGCAACGAGATCCAGCGCCTGCTTATCGCCCTGCTCATCCAGCCTGCCAGCGACGTGGCCCACCAACTGCGCTGGTCCACCTGGCGACGAGGCCACCAAGCCCGCGCCCGTCACAGCCACTACCGACGCCAAGCCGCTCTCCAACCATGAAGATCACCATCTACGGCTGGAGTATTAGGCGGGTGAGGATGTCAAGCTGCCTGCGGTTACCTCCAGATGCCCTCCTACGCACCCGGCCGAAGCCCGACGATCAACCGTGCAGTGCAGAAGAGGCTCAACCCAAGTTCCTTCACAAGCCCGTGAGTTCACCAGAGCTCTGCACAAGCGCGCGTGGCGATCTACCACAGGAACGGCCGATGGCTTGGCGGGCGGGCGGGATTCGCCGCTACGGTGACCGCATGTCCAACAAGCCCGGACCCGCCGACTCCTGGCAGCTGACCTCGGACCCCGTCACCTCTGATGGCAAGGCGCACAAGCTCAGCGCCCCAACCGAGGTCCACCGCCCCGCCACCCGAACAGTCAACCTCAGTCGTGGCGAGCAGTACGACGATGAGGAACCCCCCACAGAACAGCCCGTACGAGACGACCGTGCCCGTGAGGTGCAGCAGTGGGGCACCGCCCGACAGTGCGCAGATGTGGTCACAGACTGTATCGGGAGCAGCAGCCGCAGGTCGGCCTCCTGGGACGAGATCATGGCCGGGCCGTCCACCGTCGGGCGCCACTCGGCCGCCGTGCATCGGAAGCCAGGGATCACCGTGGCCGTGACCGCCGGAAGCGGGACCGGCGCGGGCCGCTCCGTCCTTGCTCTGGCCCTCGCGAGGGAGTTATCGCGGGCCGGCTCAGATGTGCTGCTCCTGACCGCCGACCGGTTGACGTACGAGGCCGTCGAGTGCGGAGCGCTTGCGCCACGGGCCGTCGTGGATCGCGGGGAGCACGGCGAGCCTGCGGCGGGGAGCGTGGCTGTGTGGTTCTGGGACGAGTGCGACGACAGGCTGGTCCAGCGGGCAGGGCAGTGGGCCGATGCCGTCGTTCTGGACACCTGGACCGGCTACCGGTCCGGGACCGTGCCGGTCGATGTGGAAGTCGCCGTCTGCCGCTACCGCACTGAGGATTGGCAGGACCACCTCGTCCAGGATCGGCGGCCGTACGAGATCCGCGTCCTGGAGTGGCTTGACGAGGAGTTCGCTCGTTTCCGGAGCGCGGCCCGCAGGCGGGCCGGAGTGGATGAACGGGCCCTGCTCGCCTATCTCGAGGCCAACTTCCAGCTCTACGCGCGCGCCCGAGAGCGGAGCCGCGACACGGACGTCTACGACAGCAGCGACCCTGAGAGCGTCGCCGAGTTCTGGGCCATGGACTACGACCTCGACGAGTGGGGAGCCGGGCAGCTGCAGTTCGAGGGACGAGTACCACTGGACGAGTGGCGTGCGCACTTCATCGCCTACGTCGATGCGGACGGACGCGATCGCCACCCCGTCCTGTGGGAGGCGGTCGCCGGGAAGTGGGTCGAGCACAGCGGCCGCCTCAACCTGGAGCACGTGGCGAGGACCGTCGCCGCGGACGGCGCCGAGCTTCACCGTCTGCTTGAGGACTTTCTCCCGGCCATCACGCCCTCCGCCATCCAACGGTGGGGCCTGGACTTCGCGAACACGGGCGCCAGATTCAGGGACGCGGTGATCCACCGCTGGCTGGACCGGAGCTGCGAGGCCTATGCCCGCACCAGGCGCCCGCAGGCCCGGCACGTCCTGGACGACCTGCTACGCGTTCTCGACGTCCGGTTCATCGCCTACGCGAAACAGCGCCTGGCCGGCCGCGACATCGAGGAAAGCGCCGCCGAACTGTTTGCCGCGCTCGGCGTCGAGCCTGTCGCGACGGTGTGGCGCGCCGAGCGGCGGAACACCATGGCCATGGACCGGTGGTGGTCCGTGGAGGCCGCCACGCACCTCGCTGGTGCGGTGGTGGACGAGAACGACGGACCTCTGGACGCCTGGCGCGAGGTCTTCCTGGCCCAGGTCGACGACGAAGGCGCCCGACGTCACCCCACCCTGTGGCCCAGGATCCGTGCTGAGTGGGCGCAGCGTAACCGTGAACGCAACCGCGCCGGACTCGCGCCACGCGATGCCCACCCTGCCGAACGCCGCTCCTGCACGGCCAAGTTCACCGCCGACGTCGCCCCCTTGGCCGAGCAGGTGTGGGGACCGCGGTGGCGTGCGGTGGCGGAAGCCTGGATGAGCGGGCAGGCCCCGCTGCTGGATCGCCTTGAGGAGTACGACTGGCAAGTCGAGCTTGTGCCCGTCGACCGTGAGCCGCAGTCGACGGCCGACGCCCTCCTGTGCCACCGTGCGGGCCATGTTGTCACCGTCCTGGCCGTCGACCACGCACCGCAGGACCTGGCCGAGGAACGCGTGCACGCAGTGAGCAGGGCTCTGCGCGAGCGCGGGGTCGCCGGGTTGGCTGTCGTCGCTGGCTGCGATGCGGCGCAATCAGCGCTGCTCGGCCGCCGGATCGCGGACGGTGAGCGGGCGCCGGGCATCGAAAGCCTTGCCCGGGCGGTCGTCACGGCCGTTGCCACACGCGGCCACCGCCCGGAGTAGTCGACTGCCGGTCGGCCGTTGTTGACCGGAAGCCCTACGCCGGCGGGCCTCGCAGGTCGGCACGTCGGCGACGTGGGCGAAGATTCAGCCCTGGAGCCATCCCGCTGAGCAGCCGCGCAGCGGTCCGGCCGGACTGCGGGGGTCAGGGCCGCTCGCTGCCACGGTGCTCCGTGTCGCCGTCCGACGTTCCATTGGTCCCATCAGGACAACGCGGCCAACCGCTCGCGGGCCACTCGCCGGCCTTCGTTGGTCGGGGCCATGGTGAGCGTCTCGGTTTGCGGCCGGATGTCTATGACACCCCGGAGTATGAACCGCCGACCCCCGATCAACCCAAGCCGTTCTTCGCCAGTTCGGGGCAACGAAGTGCCAGCCCGACGACCTGCCGGTCACACCGTGCGCAGGCCGAGTTCCACAGCAGCCTGGACGGTGTTCGCCTGGTGGGCGGCCTGGCGTGCTACTGGGATCCACGTGGGCCGGAACCGCTGCTCGTACTCGCTGGTCCACTCCCGCAGCAGGGCATCGAGACGGGCGGCGACCGGTGCGGTGTGCTCGTCGGCCGGGCCGAGGGCGCGGCGCAGCAGGGCGGCGGTGCGTATGGGTAGGCGGTGGGTCCACAGGGTGATGCCGTCGAGGCGTGCGGGGGTCATGAGGCCGGGTTGCAGGAGGCGTTCTCCGCCGGTGCGGGGGTCCCACTGGTCGGCGAGCTGGCGCAGGGCGGTCAGCGGGGTGTCGGTGGCGCGCAGCAGGGGAGTGTCGGTGAGGTGGGGCAGGGCGGTGTGGAGGAGTTCGGTGATCTGGTGGCCGTGGTGGCGGAGCTGGTCGGCGCATGCGGCCAGGTGGGCGCGGGCATCGAGGGCCGGTCGGGTCGGGTCGGGGTGCGCGGCCCAGGCGGGGACTTCGATGATGAGGGTGTCACCGCCGTGACGCTGCGGGGTGAACCAGGGGGTGGCCCGCACGCCCCTCTCGGCGGTGTCCGGCTCGGTGCCCGGGCTCCCGGATGCGGGCAGCATGCCGGTGGTGATCTCCTGCCGGTCGATGTCGCCGGGGTCCATGATGAACACGCCCGGGCCGGGCTCCCACAGCCAGAACGTGTGTAGCGGTCGATCAGCACCCGGGGCGTTCAGGGAACTAACCTCCGCCTTTCAGTTGGGCCTGGCTGAGCTCGGTTGATGGCACTGGCGACGCGTTGTGCCTGTGTGGGGGTGTGGGGACATGCCGACGTCCCGACGCGTGGCCGGTGTCTCCAAGGTCCTCGGTTCGTGGGTGGGCAGGGACGGTCGGGGAAATCAGGTGACGGGTCGGGGCAGGGCCTGCA
>NZ_JBHVFE010000642.1:0-3937 GCF_042801945.1 Kitasatospora sp. NPDC057542 | reverse complement strand
GTTCACGCCGCCGAAGCCGTCCACCGGGCCGCGGTCGCCGAGGTCCCCCGGGCCCGCGAGGCCCTCGCCGACACCCGGGCCACCCTGGCCGCCGCCCGTGAACGCGCCGACCAGCACCGCCGGCAGGTCGACGTACTGGCGGCCCTCCACGACGAGCCCCCCGGCGGCCAGCCGGGCCTGCGGGCCGGGCTGCGCCGTCTGCTCCAGAGCGGCGCCGAACGCCAGGCCGCCGAACAGCACCGCGAACGCAGCAGGGGCGAGCTCCTCGCCCAGCTCGTCCAGCAGCGCACCGCCCTTGAGGACGCCCGCGACCACATCGCCCGCTGCGCCCACGCCGAGGACGCCGCCGCCGACCGGCACACCCGCTCCACCACCGCCGTCACCGAAGCCGCCGCGGCCACCACCCGTGCCCGCGTCCACGAGGACGCCGCCCGCGCCGCGGAGACCGCCGCCCGCGCGGACGTCGAGCGGGCCCGGCACGAGGCCCGAGCCGCCCGACGCGACCTGGAAGGCGCCGCCGCCGAACTCGACTCCGCCCACCGCACCCTCCGCGCGGCCGCCGCCGACCTCCCCTCCCTGCCCCTCGACTGGCTCCACCTCGGCGACCCCGAGCAGGAACTCGGCGCCCCCTGGTCCGACGAGGCCTGGAGCACCGCCCGCAGCGACCTCTTCCTGCGCGCCCTCGACCTGCACCGCGCCCTCGTCGCCAACACGGCCAAGCGGATCCGCGGAAACCTCCAGGTCCTGGTGGAGCTCATGGCCGGCACCGGCGGGCCCGTCCCCGACGAGCAGGTCCTGCACGCCTGGCAGACCCTCTTCCTCCTCGTCCCCGTCGTCTCCACCACCTTCTCCTCCATCGGCAGCATGTTCGCCCGACTCGGCGGCGGCTCCCTCGGCTGGATTCTCGTGGACGAGGCCGGCCAGGCCACTCCGCAGGCCGCCGTCGGCGCCCTCTGGCGCGCCCGCCGCGCCGTTCTCGTCGGCGACCCGCTCCAGCTCGAACCCGTCGTCACCATGCCGGCCGCCCTGCAACGCCGCCTCCTGCTCGCCTACGGCGTCGACGAGGAATGGCTGCCCTCCGCCACCTCCGCCCAGGCCGTCGCGGACCGGGTCAACCGCTACGGCACCTACCTGCCCGCCCCCACCGGCGCGGAGGAGGACACCGTCTGGGTCGGCTCACCGCTGCGCGTCCACCGCCGCTGCGAGGACCCCATGTTCACCGTCAGCAACGAGGTCGCCTACGGCGGTCTCATGGTCCACGGCACCCATCCGCAGCCCTTCCCCGACCCCGACCAGGACGGCCTCCTTCCCAGCCGCTGGCTCGACACCCCCGACCCCGACCGCCCCGCCGACGCCCCCTGGGGCGAACGCGACCGCCGCGCCCTCACCTTCCTCCTGCGCCGGCTCGACCGCCACGGCGTCACCGTCGAACGCCTGCGGATCATCGCCCCCTTCCGTGCCCTCGTCGCCGAGGCCCGCGAAACCTGCCGCACGCTGCCCGGATGGACCGCCGAACTCCTCGACGAACGCTGCGCGACCGTCCACAAGGCCCAGGGCAAGGAAGCCGACGTCGTGATCCTGCTGCTCGGCGCGGGCCGTTCCGGCGGCCGCTACCCCGCACCTCCTGAACGTCGCGGCCAGCCGCGCAAAACGCCGCCTCTACGTCGTCGGCGACCGCGCCCTGTGGGCCCCGCTGCCCCACTTCGACGTCCTGGCCGCCGAACTCCCCGCCTACGACCACGTCCGCGACCGCGACACCTGGCCGCTCGACGACCCCGGTGGCGATCCCGCGAGCAGAGGTGCGAACGGCTGACCCGCGTGCAAGGGGGCGCGCCCCGAGGCCGCCGTGCGGGACGTCGGACCGGCCGACGTCCCAGGCGTCCTGACCGACCCTCAGGGCGGATGAGGTCGAGCGTGGTGGGGACCGGGCGGTCCGGCCCTCCTGGGCGGCCGGAGGGTCGAGGAGCGCGCTCGGCCCCGGGGCCGGTTCGCCCGGCGCCGGTACCACCACGCCCGGCCCGAGGCCCGTCCGCATCCGGTTCCGTCGAGGAATCCCGCCGATCCGGTGCAACGACCGGCCTGCCTCGGAGGTCACGTATGTAAGGAGGTGAATGCTCGGAAGAAACCGTTCGTTCGGTTTTTCGGATGAAGGTGGCGGCGTATCGAAGGCCGAACCGACGGGACGGCCGGGGTGTGTGGTCGTCATCGGGGCGGTGGGGCTTGACGGGTTACGGGGCTACGGGGAGGGGGAGTGGTTGGCGGGATTCATCGGCATCGTCTTGTCCGCCGTGGGTGGGGCGCAGCTAAGATACGGGGTGTTTGGTTTTGTTTTCCGGGGAGCTCAGGGCGGGTGGTTTCGGTGGTACGGCAGGAGCGGGCGCTCCGGACACGTCGGCTGATCCTGGAGGCGGCGGCCTCGGTCTTCGACGAGTTCGGGTACGAGGGCGCGACCATCGGTGAGGTGGTCTCCCGGGCCGGCGTGACGCGTGGTGCGGTGTATTTCCATTTCGCCTCGAAGCGGGATCTGGCGCAGGGCGTGGTGGAGGAGCAGTTCGTCCAGGACGGAGTTCCCGAACGGAGCTGCAAGCTCCAGGAGTTCGTGGACACCGGGATGGTGGTGGCGTACCTGATGCCGCGTGACCCGCTGCTCAGTGCGGGTGCCCGGCTCTCGCTCGGGCAGGACGTCTTCGACGATCTCGGCGGCGGTGCCATCCCCGGCTGGATCAGCCGGTTCGAGGCGTTGCTGGTCGCGGCCGGCGAGCGCGGCGAGCTGCTCCCGCACGTCGTGCCGGCGGACACCGCGTGGTTGGTCATCGCCGCGTGGACGGGGGTGCAGATCCAGTCCCAGAAGCTGTGCGGCCGGGCGGACCTGGAGCTGCGGGTGTCCGCGCTGTTCCAGCACCTGATGCCGAGCATCGCGGTGCCGGGCGTGCTCGGTTCGCTGCAGATGGGGCCGAACCGCGGGGCTGAGGTGGTTGCCGAGGCCGCGGCGGCCCGTGCGGCGGAGGAGGGCGGCGCCCCGGACGGTGGGGCGGACGGCACCGCGCGCGCCGAGGTGCAGGCGGAGGTCGGCGTGGGCTGACGGTGGCTCACCGGCTCTCCTGCCCAAGGGAGTCCGGGTAGGCGCAGGCGAACCGGCGGCGGCGGGACCAGGGTGGTCCGGCGCCGCCTTTGGTTTGTCCGGATTCGGTGACGCAGCGCACCTGAGGGCTCGCTTACGGTGGCGAGCGGCGATGCCTCGGCAAAACAAACAGCGCGTTCGGTTTTGTATTGACAAACCGCGCGTCCTGTTTTTGACTGGTGGCACTTGACCCAGGGTGTAGACCCGGGTGCCGGCCGCGGCGGAGGTGGCTGCGGCGTTCCGTGTGATTGGGGTGGTCATCGTGGAAATTCGGGTGCTCGGGGCGCTGGACGTCCGGGTGTGCGGGGTGTCCGTGGTGCCGTCGGCGCCGAAGCCGCGGCAGGTGCTGGGGCTACTGGCGCTGCGGGCGGACCAGGTGGTGCCGGCCGGGGTGCTGGCCGACGAGCTGTGGTCCGGCCGGCCGCCGCGCAGTGCGCGCACCACCGTGCAGACGTACGTGCTCCAGCTGCGGGACCTCATCGACCGGGCGCTCATCGCGGCCGGTGCGGCGACGGGGGTGTCCTGCGCCAAGGACGTCCTGGTGACCTCGCCGGGCGGCTACATGCTCAACAGCGGCGGCGGACTGACGGACCTGCGGGAGTTCGAACGGCTCGCCGGAACGGGCTACCGGGCGATGGACGGCGAGGACTACCCGGCGGCGGCCCGGCTGCTGGGCGAGGCGCTCGCGCTGTGGCGCGGATCGGCCTTCGCGGACGTCCCGGTCGGTGGCCAACTCGCCGTCGAGGCAAAGAGGTTGGAGGAGACCCGGCTCTGCGCGCTGGACCAGCGGATCGAGGCCGACCTGCGGCTGGGCCG
>NZ_JBHVFE010000641.1:0-3963 GCF_042801945.1 Kitasatospora sp. NPDC057542 | reverse complement strand
GACGTCGAGCAGGGCGACGCCCTGACCGTGTTTCCGGCGGCGGCTACCAGTCCACCGGGAGGCGGGCGGGGCTCCGGGTGGTGCTGCCGAGCTGCCAGGCGAGCTCCGTGACCGGGGTGGTCAGGCGCAGGCCCGGGAGGGCGGTGGCGAGGCGGTGCAGGGACTCGCGCATCTCCAGGCGGACCCGCCAGGCGCCGATGCAGTAGTGCGGGCCGGCGCTGAAGGCGAGGGTGGGGGCCGGGAGCGGGAGGCCGAGGTCGGCGTCGAGGCCCTCGGGGTAGACGGCCGGGTCGCGGTTGGCGCTGCCGAGGCTGACGGCGACGACCGCGTCGGCCGGGACGGTGACGTCGCCGACCTCGATCGGTGCGGTGGTGCGGCGGATGGTGGCCTCGTCGTCGCCGAGCGGGATGTAGTGCAGCAGCCGTTCGGCGGTGCGCTCGGCGATGTCCGGGTCGGCGAGGCGCGGCCAGTGCTCGGGGCGTTCGCCGAGGACGTAGACCAGGGCGTTGGCGAGGGCTCCGGCGACGCTCTCGTTGCCGCTGGCGGTGAGCCCGGCGACCAGGAAGACGAGTGACTCCTCGGGGACGCCGCCGTCCTGGTCGGCGGCCCGGACCAGTCGGCTGACCAGGTCGTCGCCGGGCTCGCGGCGCCGTCGGGCGACCAACTCCTTCATGAACGCGCCGAATTCGGCGAGGGCGCCGTCATGGTCGGCCGCCTGTGTCCCGCCCTGCTCGCCGCCCTGGGCGAGCAGGGCGAGGGTCCAGCGGTGCAGCCGCGCCTCGTCCAGGTGGTCCGGCCCGTCCCCGTCGAGCCCCATCAGCCGGGTGGTGACGGCGAACGGCACCGGCCGGGCGAACGCGGGCACGAGGTCGGCCGGCGGGCCGGCGGCGACCAGCCGGTCCACGGACTGCTGGACGGCGGCCGCGACCCACGGCTGCCAGCCGGCGATGGCACGCGGCGTGAAGGCCCGTTGGGCGGTGCCGCGCAGTCGGCGGTGGGCGGGTCCGTCCTGGTTGAACAGGGAGGCCGGGTTGGCGGCCACGTCCGCGGTGCCGCCCGCGGTGCCGACGTCATGCAGGTCGGCCCGGGTGACCCGGGGGTCGCCGAGGACCTGCCGGACGTCGTGGTAGCGGGTGATCAGCCACGCGGGGGTGCCGTCCGGGAGGGTGGTGGGGTGGGGCGGCCGGGCGGGGGCGGTGGGGAGCCGGTGGAGTGGGGGGAGGATGGTCCGGGGGTCGGCTGCGGCGGAGTCCATGGGGCCCTTCGCGGGGTCGGAGGTCCGGCTGGTCGAGGGGAGTCGAGCACCCAATTGTCTTATTTTCATGAGGAATTGGATGCTTGTGGTGCTTCTCCCGTTACGCCCTGATGGTATGCCCTCGGTGCCCCCAGCCGGGTGCAGGATCGGTCGGCAGCAGCGGCCGGAGCGCGCCCAGCACGGCGCCGATGCAGGCGTCCCGCAGTTCGGTGCGGGTGCAGGTCTCCTCGGTCAGCCAGTCGATGACCAGGACCCGGACGAACACCAGCCAGCTGCGCAGGATCTGCGACACCGCCTGCCGCGCCCGCTCGTCCGCGAGCGGGAGGACGCCGAGCAGCCGGCCGCGCAGGGCGTCGAGCTCCTCGGTGATGATGGTCTGGATCACCTGGTCCCCGGCCAGCACGCGGTTGGCCGTGAGCACGGCGTGCCGGTTGGCGATGAAGTAGTCCAGGTGGGCGTCCATGCCCTCGACCAGCTGCTCGACCAGGGTGTCGGCCGGATCGAACCGGCTCCTGGCGAGCAGGTCGTCGGCGGCCTCCCGGTAGACCGCCGCGAAGAGTTCGTGCTTGCTCGCGAAGTGCCGGTAGAGCAGGGCGCGGGAGACCCCAGCCTGCTCGGCGACCTCCTCCATCAGCACCTCCTCGTACGGCCGTTCGGCGAAGAGCCGGGCGCCGACGGAGAGCAGCTGGGCGCGTCGCTCGGCCGGGGAGAGCCGGCGGCGTCGTTCGTGGGCTGGCATGCCCGCCAGGTTACTTGACACGCGTCTACTTGTTGGCGCTAGCTTGGTAGACACGTGTCAACCGGATCGATCTCCGTGATGGGTGGGTGGGTCATGGCCAAGGCGTTACGGGTGCTCGCGTGGACGATGGGGGTCGCCTGTGTGGCGATCGGATTCCTCCACCTCCTGCTGGGGAACGCCGCGATGCCGGGGATCGCGGACGCCGGCCCCACGGTCGGCAGCTTCGGCCGCTTCATGGGGGCGGTCTTCGCCGGGTACGGCGCGGCCTGGATCCAGGCCGCCCGGCAGTCGCCGGTGCCCGCCCGGGCGGTGCGGTGGCTGGCGGCGGTGTTCCTGCTGGGCGGCCTCGGGCGGGTGCTGTCGATCGCGGTGGACGGCCGGCCGCACTGGTTCCAGCTGGTGCTGATGGCCATCGAGCTCGGGCTCGCACCGGTGTACTTGTGGCTCGCCGGCGCGGACGAACGGGCGCACGCACAGGGCTGACGGTGCGGGGTGGCTATGCTTCCACGTCGATCGAACATGCGTCCGCGAGGAGGGCCCCGAACATGAGCGGCACCGTGGTGGCAGTCAGCAGCAACGTCGAGTACTCGTTCACCAAGCCGAACCGGGACGGCATCACGCTGCTCGCCGGGCTGGGCGTCGAAGGGGACGTGCACGCCGGGGTGACGGTCAAGCACCGCTCCCGGGTCGCCCAGGACCCGAGTCAGCCGAACCTGCGCCAGGTCCACCTGATCCACCGCGAACTGCTCACCGAACTCGGCGAGTCCGGCTTCGACGTGGCGCCGGGCGCGCTCGGCGAGAACATCACCACCGAGGGCGTGGACCTGCTCGGTCTGCCGGTCGGCGCGGTGCTGCGGATCGGCCCGGAGGCCGAGGTGGAGATCACCGGCCTGCGCAACCCGTGCGCCCAGATCGACAACTACCGGCCCGGCCTGCTCAAGCAGGTCGTCGGCCGCGCCGAGGACGGCACGACCGTGCGCCGTGCCGGAATCATGGGGATCGTCCGCACCGGCGGCCCGGTCCGGCCCGGCGACGCCATCGCCGTCGAGCTGCCGGACGGCCCGCACCGCCCGCTCGACCGGGTCTGAGGCGCACGCCTCAGCGGGTGTCCCCGTCGACGCGACGCAGGTCGTAGAGGTGCGACTTCCCGGCCTTCCAGCTGCGCCACGGCCCGGTCGGCGGATGCTCCTGGTGCCGGCTCCCGCCCGGCAGCGGGCCGGAGTCGGGCACTCCCTCGGCGTCCACGACGCACCAGCCCCGGCCCGGCACCCACCGGCACCACAGGTCCAGGTCCCGCCGCCTGAACGACGGCCTGCCGTTGAAGGAGCCGTCCTCATCGAAGCGGTAGACCAGGCCGTCCAGGCGGCGGACGAACTCGATCGACGACACGGCTGATCCTTCCGAATCGGCTGCCCCGCAAGCCGGGTGGCCGTCGAGCACACCCCCTCCCGGTACGCCCCGACAGATACCGTCGGCCTGGCTCGCCGGTCGACCGAAGGGCCGAGGGATACCCCCGCCCCGTAACGGCGACGGCTCCCGGTGCACGAGCTGCCGGGAGCCGGGGCGGAGTCTTCGCTGCTGGATCGCGGTCAGGACCTGACGAGGCGGGCGATGGCCTGGTTGGCCTCGCGGATCTTGGTGCTCGCCTCCTGGCCGCCCTCGGCGATGGCGTCGCGGACGCAGCATTCGATGTGCTCGTCCAGGAGCTGGAGGGCGAAGGACTGGAGGGCGCGGCTGGCGGCGGAGACCTGGGTCAGGACGTCGATGCAGTAGGTGTCCTGTTCGACCATGCGCTGGAGGCCGCGGATCTGGCCCTCGATGCGGCGGAGCCGCTTGAGGAAGTCGTCCTTGTGGGAGCTGTAGCTGGCCATGGCCGTCTCCGGTTCCTGTGCGGTGAGGCGTGCTCACACTCTACCGGGGGTGCGGCAGGGGGGAGTCGGCCCGGACGGGCGGGGTGGTGCCCGCCCTG
>NZ_JBHVFE010000640.1:0-3964 GCF_042801945.1 Kitasatospora sp. NPDC057542 | reverse complement strand
GGGGGGCCCCCCCCGGGGGGGGGGGCCGCCCCCCCCCACGCCGCCGAACAGGGCGCCCGCGACACCGTCCCGCTCCAGGCCCGCAAGGGCCGCGCCTCCTACCTCGGCGAACGCAGCATCGGCCACCAGGATCCGGGCGCCACCTCCACTGCCCTCGTCTTCCGCACCCTCGCGGACGTCACCGCCGCCTGAGCCTCCCTTCCCCCGCGCAGTTCCCCGGGCCCTCCTGCCCGCGCAGTCCCCCCCGGGCCCCGTCAGGGGCGCGAGGGGGCGTCCGTCCGCGCGATCAGCAGCAACAGCGCGTCGTCCCGCAGCTCCCCACCCGTGTGCGCCAGCAGGTCCGCGTACACCCGCCCCACCGCCGCCTCCAGCTCCCCCTCCGAGCGCGCGGCTCCCCGCACCAGCGGCCCGACCCGCTCCACCAGCGGGTAGAACTCCCCGCTCGTCCGGTGCCGCGCCTCGATCACCCCGTCCGTGCAGAGCACCAGCACGTCCTGCGCCCCGAACGGCTGCCCCCAGGTGGTCGGCTCCCCCGCCGCCAGCCGGCCGAGCCCCAGCGGCACCCACGGGTCCGGCGCGTGCAGCACGTGCGCCCGCCCCTCGCCGTCCACCCGGATCGGCGGCACGTGCCCGTACTGCAGCAGCTCCATCGTCCCCGGCGTACGGAACTCCGCGAACAGCGCCGTGGTGAACTCCCCGTCCGGCACGTGCCGTTCGACACTGGCCTCGATCCGCGCCGCGACGCCCCGCAGCCCGGCCTCGTCGTACGCCGCCTCGCGGAACGCGCCCAGCACCACCGCCGCGGTCTGCACCGCCGCCAGTCCCTTGCCCCGGACGTCCCCGACCGCGACCCTGGTGCCGTGCGGCGTCTGCAGCACCGAGTACAGGTCCCCGCCGATCCGTGAGGCGTCCGCCGCCGACACGTACCGCACGGCGAGCCGCAGCGGCCCGACGGTCGGCCCCGGCAGCTGCAGCAGCGCCCGCTGGGCGGCCTCGGCGACGGAGCTGACGGCCGCGAAGGCCGCCGCGCGCCGCATCCGGATCTTGGCGACCCAGGCCGAGAACAGCGTCAGGACGACGTAGCTGATCATCGCCCCGTACAGGAAGCGGACGTCGTTGATGGTGGCGGCCCGGTCGTAGTGGCTGAGCCCGAACACCGCGAGCAACCCGAGCGAGCAGACCAGGAGCAGCTCGCCGGGTTTCAGGGTCAGCGCCGCGATGGTGGGCACCACGGTCATCAGCGGGGCCAGGTAGCGGTCCTTGCCGGAGAGGAAGTCCGCGAGCGCGACCAGCAGGACGGCGCTCAGCGCCGGGGCGGCGCGCCGCCAGAACGGCACGTCCTGGAGGTCGGCGGCGAGCAGGGCGCCGCGCTGCCGGTCAGGCGGCAGTCCGGCTGCGGTGGGAGTCGAGGGAGACTGGGCGCGGCGGTGCGGAAACACATATCGAACATAAGGGACGATCACGACAAAGGCCCGGCCGGCCCTGAGCCCGTGCGGCGCGAGACGGCCCACCCCACCGCCCCTGTGAATACCCTAGAGGGGTATGGTGTCAGAAGAGTCGTTGACAGCGCCGCACCCGGGCGAACGCCCGGGCCGCCAGACCTCCCGGAGGCCTCCGATGTCCAGCACCATCACCTACACCGTGTCCGGCATGAGCTGCGGCCACTGCGAGAAGGCCATCAACGAGGAGGTCTCCGCCCTGGCCGGGGTCACCGAGGTCACCGCCGACGCCCAGGCCGGTACCGTGACGATCTCCTCCGCCTCCCCCTTGGACGAGGAGCAGGTGCGCGCCGCGGTCGACGAGGCCGGCTACGAGCTGGTCGGCCGCAGCGCCTGAACCACCCGGGGCGGCGGGGGCCTGCGCAGCATCCCCCGCCCTCCGCCTGCACCAAGGAGCTGATCCGCATGAGCACGTCCGCCCCGGACCTCGGGGCCCGGGACCGGGTCGAGCTGTCGATCGGCGGGATGACCTGCGCCTCCTGCGCGGCCCGGATCGAGAAGAAGCTCAACCGGATGGACGGCGTCGAGGCCACCGTCAACTTCGCCACCGAGAAGGCCCGGGTCGGCTTCGGCCCCGGCACCACGGTGGAGGACCTGATCGCCACCGTCGAGCGCACCGGCTACACCGCCGAGCTCCCCCCGCCCCCGGCGCCCGCCGCTCCCGAACCGGCCGCCGGCGCCCCGGCCCCCGAGCGGCCGGCCGCCGACCCCCAACGGGACCGGCTGCTGATCAGCACCGTCCTCAGCGTCCCGGTGGTCCTGCTGTCGATGGTCCCGGCCCTCCAGTTCACCGACTGGCAGTGGCTGGCCTTCGCGCTCACCGGCCCGGTCGTGGTCTACGGCGGCCTGCCCTTCCACCGCGCCGCCTGGACCAATCTGCGGCACGGCGCCGCCACCATGGACACCCTGGTCTCGCTCGGCACCCTGGCCGCCTTCGGCTGGTCCTGCTGGGCGCTCTTCTGGGGCCACGCCGGCATGCCCGGGATGCACCACGACTTCTCGCTGTCCATCGGCGACACCGACGCCTCCGCCACGCTCTACCTGGAGACCGCCGCCGCCGTCACCGTGTTGATCCTGCTCGGCCGCTACCTGGAGGCCCGTTCCAAGCGCCGGGCCGGCGCCGCGCTGCACACCTTGCTCGATCTCGGCGCCAAGGACGTCGCCGTCCTCCAGTACGAGGGGGGCGGGCGCGAAGCGTCCTCGGACAAGGGCGACGGTGGGCGACGGGTGGGGCGCGAAGTACGGCTGCCGGTGGACCGGCTGACCGTCGGCACCCACTTCGTGGTCCGGCCGGGCGAGAAGATCGCCACCGACGGCGTGGTGGTGGAGGGCGCCTCGGCGGTGGACGCCTCGATGCTCACCGGCGAGTCCGTCCCGGTCGAGGTCACCGTCGGCGACGCCGTCACCGGCGCCACCGTCAACGCGGGCGGACGCCTGGTGGTCGAGGCCACCCGGGTCGGCGCCGACACCCGGCTCTCCCGGATGGCCAAGCTGGTCGAGGAGGCCCAGAACGGCAAGGCCGCGGCCCAGCGGCTGGCCGACCGGATCTCCGCGGTATTCGTCCCGGCCGTCATCCTGATCGCCCTGGCCACCCTGGTGGTCTGGCTGCTGGTCACCGACAGCCCCACCGAGGCGTTCACCGCCGCCGTCGCCGTGCTGATCATCGCCTGCCCGTGCGCCCTGGGCCTGGCCACCCCGACCGCGCTCATGGTCGGCACCGGCCGGGGCGCCCAGCTCGGCATCCTGATCAAGGGTCCCGAGGTCCTGGAGACCACCCGCACGGTGGACACCGTCGTCCTCGACAAGACCGGCACCGTCACCACCGGCCGGATGACCCTGGTCGCCGTGCACACCCGGGAGGGCGTGGACGGGGCCGAGGCGCTGCGCCTGGCCGGCGCCGTCGAGCACGCCTCCGAGCACCCGATCGCCCGGGCGATCGCCGAGGCCGCCGCCAAGGCCGGCGAACTGCCCGCCGTCGCGGACTTCCACAGCGTGCCCGGACGGGGCGTGCAGGGGGTCGTGGCGGGCCGCACGGTGGTCGCCGGGAGCGAGGCCCTGCTGGCCGACCGCACGCAGCACCTGCCGCCCTCCCTGGCCCGCGCCAAGGCCGCCGCCGAGGCGGCCGGCCGCACCGCGATCGCGGTCGGCTGGGACGGCGAGACCCGGGCCCTGCTGGAGGTCGCCGACGCGGTCAAGCCGACCAGCGCCCAGGCCGTCGACAGGCTGCGCGCACTGGGCCTGACCCCGGTCCTGCTGACCGGTGACAACCGGGCGGTGGCCGAGGCCGTGGCGGCCGAGGTCGGCATCGCGCCGGAACACGTGATCTCCGAGGTGCTCCCCGAGGACAAGGTCGCCACCGTCAAGCGACTTCAGGCCGAGGGCAGGGTCGTGGCGATGGTCGGCGACGGCGTCAACGACGCGGCCGCGCTCGCCCAGGCCGACCTGGGCCTGGCGATGGGCACCGG
>NZ_JBHVFE010000639.1:0-3972 GCF_042801945.1 Kitasatospora sp. NPDC057542 | reverse complement strand
GGTCCGTCCCCCTCGACGGACCGCGGCGCAGCGGCTTCACCGGGCGTCAGCGCGCCTGCGTCACACCGGCTGCCAGAGCGCCGGGACGACCGGCGGTTCCCAGCCGACCTGGGCGGTGTGGCCCTGGAGGCAGCGGTAGCCGACTCCGTCGTAGGTCACGACGTCGCCCGCCTGGTAGGTGGTGCCGGGCGTCCAGGTGCCACCGGGGTTCGGCGAGCCGTTGCCCACGACCAGCGAGAAGCTGGTGCTGTGCGCGGCCGAGCCGGTCCCGGTCAGGGTGATGTTGTAGGTGCCGGTCGCGGTCGAGCCGGAGGTGGCGAGGGTGACCGTCGCCGAGCCGCCGGACTGCACCGAGGAGGGGCTGAAGGAGACCGTCACGCCCGCCGGGGCGCCCGAGGCGGTCAGGCTGACCGTCTGGGCCGAGCCGGAGGTGGTGGCGGTGGCGACCGTCGCGGTGGCGGTGCCGCCGGGCGAGACGGTGGCGGTGGTCGGGTTCACCGAGAGGGAGAAGTCGTCGGCGGGCGCGGTGCCGCCGACCGAGGTCTTCCAGATGGTGTACGCCACGCCGTCGGCGCTGCGGTTCAGCACCGTCGCGTCGACGTTGTTGGTGGTGTCGCAGGACGAGTGGTAGCAGGAGTCGTAGGAACGGCCCGCCGTGCCGCCCCACTTGGCCGCCTGCGCCGACGTCTTGGTGTCGCTGGCGCCGGCCGCGTAGCCCGAGGTCGGGATGCCCGCCTGCTGGAAGGAGTAGTCGTCCGAGCGGCCCTGGCCCTCGACGTTCTCCTCCGGCTTGAGGTTCAGCGAGTCCCAGTAGGCCTTCATCGGCGCGGAGGCCGAGGAGTTGATGTTGTTGATGAAGTAGCCGGCGTTGGTCGAGCCGACCATGTCGAAGTTGTAGTACGCCTTGATCGCGGAGCGCTGGGCGGAGCTCAGCTGGCCGACGTAGGACTGCGAGCCCTGGAGGCCCTGCTCCTCACCGGTCCACCAGGCGAACCGGACGTGCCGGGTCAGGCTGGGGTTCTGCTGGGCGAGCACGAGCGCGTTCTCCAGCAGGGTGGCCGAGCCGGAGCCGTTGTCGTTGATGCCGGGGCCGGCCGAGACGCTGTCCAGGTGGGCGCCGAACATGGTGACCTGGTCGGAGGGGCCGCCGGGCCAGTCGGCGATCAGGTTGTCGGACTGGTAGGTGCAGGAGGTGCAGGTCTGCTCGGTGACGCTGTAACCGGCCGCCTGGAGCTTGCCCTTGATGTACGCCAGCGACTGGCTGTGTCCGGCGCTGCCCGCCCGGCGGTGGCCGCCGTTCTGGTTGGCGATGCTGTTCAGCTGGGACAGGTGGGCCTGGACCTTGGCGACGTCGATGTCGGGCGCGGGCCCGCCGGGGTTGCCCCCGCCGCCGACGGTCAGGCTGTACTGGGCGGTGTGGTTGGTGGAGCCGGCGGTGCCGGTGACGGTGATCTGGTACGTCCCGGCCACGGCCGCCGCGGAGGCGGACAGGGTCAGGGTGGAGGAGGAACCGGCCTGCACCGAGGAGGGGTTGAAGCTCGCGGTGACGCCCGAGGGCAGACCCGAGGCGGTGAGGGCGACGGTCTGGACGGTGCCGGAGGTGACGGCGGTGCTCACCGTCGACGAGGCCGAGGCGCCGGGCTGGACGGAGCCGGAGGCCGGGCCGAGGGAGAGCGAGAAGTCGCTGTTGCCGGACGGCGTGCAGGTCGGGTCGCCGGTCTGGGCGGGGACGCTGACGGCGTCCCAGGCGGCCTTGGCCCGGTTGAAGAACGTGCAGCTCGCGTCGAGGTTCTTCGCGGCGGTCAGGGTGGCGGTGCGGTAGCGCTTGTAGGTCATGCCGCTGGTCTTGAGGAGCATGCCGCCGTAGAAGACCCGGCCGGCGTCCTTGATGCCGATGCCGGTGACGGTGGAGTTGTTGCAGGTCGGGCTGGTGGGCTTGCCGCCGCCCGGGTTGGAGCCCTCGGCGAGGAGGTAGAACCAGTGGTTCAGCGGACCGGCCGCCGCGTGCTCCTCGGTCTGCGGGATCGACGCCGAGTAGCAGTTGGGGTTGTTGCCGACCAGTGAGGGGTTGTACATGTTGCGGATCGGCCCGCTGCCGACCAGGTTGATCATCTCTCCGACGGTGTAGTCCGGGGAGTCGTAGGGTGCGGGCTCGTTGGCGTAGGCCTCGGTGAGTGCGCCCATGATGTCGCCGGTGGCCTCGCCCAGGCCGGACTCGTTGTTCGCACCGCCCGGGGTGTACTGGTCGAGGCCGTGGCCGAACTCGTGGCCGACGACGTCGATCGAGGCGATCCACTTGTTGGCCTGGCTGTGGCCGATGGATATCGTGCTGCCGTCCCAGTAGGCGTTGACATCACTGAGTCCGACCTTGACGGGCCAGCTGCCGCCGTTGCCGTTGTGCCCGTTGCGACCGAGCCAGTCGCGCAGCATGTCCCATTCCTTCTGGGCGGCGAACATCGCGTCCCCGCAGCCGGTCTCCTTGCTGGAGGCGCTGCCGGTGCCCCAGGAGTCACCGGTCTTGGAGAAGACCTGGCCGGTGCTGTAGTCGGAGCAGGACAGGCCCGGCCGGTTGGGGTCGCGCAGCGAGTACGAGCCGCCGGAGTTGGTGGTGCTGATGGTGACCGGGGCGGGGCCGTTCCACTCGCTGTTGACGGTGCCCGCGCGCACGTCGTCGTAGCTGTCGATGACCTCGCCGGTGGCGGCGTCGACGAAGACGTGAAGTCGGCTGGGGGTGGTGCCCTGGCGCCCGGTGAGGACGGTCTCCCAGGCCAGGCGGCCGGTGCCGTCCTTGACCCGGACGACCAGGCGGCGGGACTCCACCGAGTCCACCGCCGCCAGCTTGGTGCGGGCGGTCTTCTCCGCGTTCGCCGCGCTGACCTGCGGTGTGATGGAGCCGCCGACGGGACCGGTGGCCGCGGACTGCAGGGCGCGGACACGACCCTGGGCGTCGGCGAGGACCACCGCGTCACCGCCGACCACCGGCAGGCCGTGGTAGCTGCGTTCGTAGGCGACGGAGTAGAGTCCGCCGATCCACGGGGTGACGGTCTTGTGTTCGTAGGTCTCGTCGGGGCCCTTGGCCAGGGCGTCCAGGCCGGCCGCGGTGGCGGCGTCGGCCGCGTTCACCGCCGCGGCCAGGGCGCTGGGCGGGGCCGGGGAGGGGGCGGGTGCGGCGGTGGCCGGCCCCGCGGTGGCGGCGATCATGCCGGCCAGTACGGTCAGGGTGGTCGCCGTGGTCAGCAACCGGCCTGCGGAAACTCTGCGTTGCATCGAGGCTCCTCGCATGTGGGGGTCCTCGACCGCGGACGGCAGGGCTGGTGGCGCACCGCAGGGCCGTATGGGGGGACGGCCGTGCGGGCCGTCCGCGCTCGGGTGCCCGAACCCTCACACGGCGTCATGCCCGGGTCAATGGCCGGTGCGTCGGATGCAAGGGATTGGCAAATTCCGTCAAGCCGACCGGAGCGACTCCGCGCCAAGCTGGCGTTTCTCTCAAGTGGTTGAGACCACATCATGTACGGCGCGGGTGGCGATCGAGTACGGTCCTCATCATCGGAGTCGTCGGAATCACTGGAATCGTCGACAGGCCCTGCGACCGGTCGGGGACGACGCGCCCGGGAGGCAGCCGTGCAGCGGAACCGTGTGGCCCCTGCGGCGGCGGTGCCGGCACCGCCGACCGGCCGGGGACGGGACGCCTGGCGGGAGTTCGGTGCCCGGCTGCGGCACTGGCGGCGCCGGGCCGGCCTCACACAGGCGCAGCTCGGCGCCGGGATCGGCTACGACCACACCGCGGTCAGCAGGATCGAGCACGGCGCCCGCCGGGTCAACCCCCGGGTCGCCGACCGGATCGACGGCCTCCTCGGTGCGGGCGGCGAGTTGAGGGCCGCCTGCCAGCGCGCCGAGAGCGCCGAACTGCGCGTCCTGGACGCCGTCTCGCCCGCCCTGTTCCGGCCCCCGCGGCCCGGCGGCGCGCCGTTC
>NZ_JBHVFE010000638.1:0-4002 GCF_042801945.1 Kitasatospora sp. NPDC057542 | reverse complement strand
TTTCGGGGTCGGCCCGTCGGAGTTCTCCACTGACACTTTTGTGTCAATTGGGCTTCGCATTGCGATCCGTTTCCGCCCCTCTCTTTGACGGAGGGGGGTGTGCATTCCGGCCAGAACCGGCAACACACCAGATCGAAGGCCCACGGGGTGTACCGCTTGGGAACCTCTCTTCGATACTCTGGCCTCGGCCGTGTGGCACATGCCCCGGGCCCGGCGGGTCCGGGCCGAGCCGACCGCCGGGACCGCCCGCCCCCCGAGGGGCCGCGGTCCGTTCCCCCACCCTCGCACCGACGACGCGCTCCGCGCCGCCCGATTTCCCCAGGAGAGTCCACCGCATGGCCGGTCCTGCGTTCCGTGCCGCCGCCGTCCGGGTCAGGGTTCCCGCGACCAGCGCCAACCTCGGCCCGGGCTTCGACGCCTTCGGGCTCGCGCTGGGTCTGTACGACGACGTGGTCGTCCGGGTCGCCGACTCCGGCCTCTCCGTCGACATCGCCGGGGAGGGGGCCGACACACTGCCGCGCGACGAGCGCCACCTGCTGGTCCGCTCGATGCGCGCCGCCTTCCACCGGCTCGGCGGCCAGCCGCGGGGCCTCGAAGTGGTCTGCGCCAACCGGATACCGCACGGCCGCGGCCTCGGCTCCTCCTCGGCCGCCATCTGCGCCGGCATCGTGGCCGCCCGTGCGGTGACCATCGGCGGCCCGTCCGCGCTGGACGACGACGCGCTGCTGGCCCTCGCCTCCGACCTGGAGGGCCACCCGGACAACGTCGCGGCCTGTCTGCGCGGCAACTTCACCATCGCCTGGACCGACGAGGAGTCGGCCAAGGCGATCGTGCTGGAGCCGTCCGCGCAGGTCGTCCCGGTGGTGTTCGTGCCGGCCGGCGAGGTGCTCACCGAGACCGCGCGCGGCCTGCTGCCGAAGACCGTCCCGCTGGCCGACGCGGCCGTCAACGCCGGTCGCTCCGCGCTGCTGGTGGAGGCGCTGACCCGGCGTCCCGAGCTGCTCCTCGCCGCCACCGAGGACCGGCTGCACCAGGACTACCGCGCCTCCGCCATGCCGGACAGTGCCGCCCTGGTCGGCGCGCTGCGCGCCGAGGGCGTCCCCGCGGTCGTCTCCGGGGCCGGCCCGACCGTCCTGGCGCTCACCGACGAGGCGGGCGCCGACAAGGTGCTCTCCTTCGCCGGGCACCACGGCCACGGCGGCGACCCGGCGTTCGCCGCGCACCGGCTGGACGTCGACCGCACCGGGGCCGTCGTGCTCCCGCTGGACGTCTGAGCAGCCCGAACGGGCCGCTCGGGGCCCGGCGACGGCACCCTGCCGAGCCGGGTCCGACGGACACGATTGGCAAGCGCAAGGCTGGGGAATGTCTGAGGGGGTCGGTAGTGTTAACCTCATTGCTGCACCAGGTGCCCTCCGGGGCTAGGTGCGCGCGTCCCGATCCCAGCACTCCACGGCAGTGGAGTCCCGGCGATGCACGGGGCGACGATTCTCCGGGAGCCCACCGCAGCGCGTACGCAGCCTGCCTGCGCGACACGCGGTCGCATCCCGAAGCCGTGACGGCACCTGACTCCCACCCGCGGCCTCCCACCTAGAGGCCAGGACGGGCGGAGCGCGGGCCACCGTCACGCGACGGGGGCCCGGGATTCGCAGGGAGCGTGGGGGTTACGCCCTCAGGGGAGGTCGACACACGACCGGCCCACGCGCCACTCAGCACCACCGTGCTTCATGCACCGCACCTCGTACGTAGCTCTCCCTCGACGGGCTCCCGCCATTCGAGGGATCACCGCCTCGGACCGACGCAGTCGAGCGTTGGTCAGGACAGCACAACCGGTCGCCGAGCCAGACAGGCCGACGTCCGCTCCAGGGAAGGACCCTTAGTGAGCGACTCCACCGATCTGATGGGCGCGCGCCCGGACGCCGACGCGTCGGACGCAGCCGCCGCCCCCGCTGCTCCGGCGCGGCGCCGCCGCAGTGCCGCCGCGGGCCTGGACGGCATGGTCCTGGCCGAGCTCCAGAAGCTCGCCGCGGACCTTGGCATCACCGGTACCGGGCGCATGCGCAAGAGCCAGCTGATCGAGACCATCAAGGAGAAGAGCGGCGGGGACCCGCTGCTCGCCGCCGGTGGCGCCGCCCCGGCCGCCACCAAGCGCACCGCCGCCAAGGCGGACGCCGAGGCCCCGGCCGAGAAGCCGGCCCGCCGCACCAAGGCCGCCGCCAAGGCCGCCGAGGCCGCGGCCGCCGCCGCCGAGTCGCAGGCCCAGATCGAGATCCCGGTCCAGGCCGCCGCGGAGACCGCCGCGCCCGCCCGCACCGAGCGCACCCGCCGCCGCGCCACCGCGGCCGCCGGCGCCCCCACCGCCCCGGCCGGCGAGACCGAGGCCGCCGCCGTCGCGGTCGCCGAGCCGAAGCAGGCCGAGGCCCGCCCGGCCGAGACCCGTGGCTTCGAGGGCCGTGAGGACGGCCGCGAGAGCCGTCGCGACCGCCGTGAGCGGCGCGAGCGCCGTGAGGGCGGCGAGCGCACCGAGCGTCAGGAGGGCGGCGAGCCCCAGGACGGCGAGGGCCGCGAGTCGCGGCGCGACCGCCGCAACCGCCGCGAGCGCGCCGACCGCCAGGCCCAGCCGGGCGGCGGCCAGCAGCAGGGCGGCCAGGCCGACCAGCAGGGCCGCCAGGGCCAGCAGACCCAGCAGCCGCAGGCCCAGCAGGGCGGCTACGAGGACGACGAGTTCGGCGAGGGCCGCCGTGGCCGGCGCGGGCGCTACCGCGACCGCCGTGGCCGCCGTGGCCGCGAGGGCTTCGAGGCCGGCACCGTCGAGCCGCAGATCGGCGAGGACGACGTCCTGATCCCGGTCGCGGGCATCCTCGACATCCTCGACAACTACGCGTTCGTGCGCACCTCCGGCTACCTGCCGGGCCAGAACGACGTCTACGTCTCGCTCGCCCAGGTCCGCAAGAACGGCCTGCGCAAGGGTGACGCCATCACCGGTGCGGTGCGCCAGCCGCGCGAGGGCGAGCGCCGCGAGAAGTTCAACGCCATGGTGCGGCTGGACTCCGTCAACGGCATGGACCCGGAGAGCGGCCGCGGCCGTCCCGAGTTCAACAAGCTCACCCCGCTGTACCCGCAGGAGCGGCTGCGCCTGGAGACCGACCCGGGCGTGCTGACCACCCGGATCATCGACCTGGTGTCGCCGATCGGCAAGGGCCAGCGCGGTCTGATCGTCGCGCCGCCGAAGACCGGCAAGACCATGGTGCTCCAGGCGGTCGCCAACGCGATCACCCACAACAACCCCGAGTGCCACCTGATGGTCGTCCTGGTCGACGAGCGTCCGGAAGAGGTCACCGACATGCAGCGGTCGGTGAAGGGCGAGGTCATCTCCTCGACCTTCGACCGCCCGGCCGAGGACCACACCACCGTCGCCGAGCTGGCCATCGAGCGTGCCAAGCGCCTGGTGGAGCTGGGCCACGACGTGGTCATCCTGCTGGACTCGATCACCCGACTCGGCCGCGCCTACAACCTGGCGGCGCCGGCCTCCGGCCGCATCCTGTCCGGTGGTGTCGACTCGACCGCGCTCTACCCGCCGAAGAAGTTCTTCGGTGCCGCGCGCAACATCGAGAACGGCGGCTCGCTGACCATCCTGGCCACCGCGCTGGTCGAGACCGGCTCGCGCATGGACGAGGTGATCTTCGAGGAGTTCAAGGGCACCGGCAACATGGAGCTCAAGCTCGACCGGAAGCTCTCGGACAAGCGCATCTTCCCGGCCGTCGACGTGGACGCCTCCAGCACCCGCAAGGAGGAGATCCTGCTCGGCAACGAGGAGTTGGCCATCGTCTGGAAGCTGCGCCGGGTGCTGCACGCGCTCGACTCGCAGCAGGCGATCGAGCTGCTCCTGGACAAGATGAAGCAGACCAAGAGCAACGCCGAGTTCCTGATGCAGATCGCCAAGACCACCCCCGGCTCCGGCGACTGACCGTAGCCGGACGGCTGTCGAAGCACGGAACCCCGGAT
>NZ_JBHVFE010000637.1:0-4023 GCF_042801945.1 Kitasatospora sp. NPDC057542 | reverse complement strand
GAATCGGGCGGCCCGCCGCGCCGGGTACTTCCCCGGATGGGAGCCTAGCCGCCGCCGGAACGGAATTCCAGGGGCACGATTGAGTCAAGGCGAGGAAAAGACAACTCAATTCGGCTCCATCGGCGGGGTATTGGGCGGGGTATTGAACGGTGTTATCGCGGGTTGGCATCATCCGCGCACGCACCGGGTTGCCCGAAGCTCTGGGGACACCACCCGTTGACCAGGTGTTCCTCGTGGCCGGCCCCCAACCGGCCACACCACCTCAGGAATCGGAGCCCCCACATGAAGCGTTCCGTGCTGTCCGCCACCCTCGGCCTCGCCCTCGCGGCCGGCCTCGCCGTCCTGCCCACCACCGCCGCGTCCGCGGCTCCGGCCGCCCCGGCCGTGCAGGGCTACACCGCCTCGACGTACGCCGGTTCGGCCGCGGAGAGTGCGGACAACCAGGCCTTCTTCCAGGCCGTGATGGCCTCCGCCAAGGCCAAGCAGGCGGCCAACCCCGGCCTGACGACCGTCACCGTCACCTATGACGCCAGCTCCGCGCCGTCCTTCCGCAACCAGATATCCCAGGCCGCGCAGATCTGGAACGGCTCGGTCGCCAACGTCCAGCTGCGGTCCGGCTCGGCCGCTGACTTCCGCTACTACGAGGGCAACGACAGCCGCGGTTCGTACGCCAGCACCGACGGCCACGGGCGCGGCTACATCTTCCTCGACTACCAGCAGAACCAGCAGTACAGCTCGGTGCGCGTGGTGGCGCACGAGACCGGGCACGTGCTCGGCCTGCCGGACCACTACACCGGTCCGTGCAGCGAGCTGATGTCGGGCGGCGGCCCCGGCACCTCCTGCACCAACCCCTACCCGAACAGCACCGAGCGCAGCCGCGTCAACTCGCTCTGGGCGCGCGGCTGACCCGAGCGGTGAGCACCCCGGACCGGTCGCACCGAGGCGGCCGGTCCGGGGCGCTGCGGCTTCGCGGCCTCCTCGGGGCGACGCCGGTGCGGGGCGTCGTCGCTGCCGGGCGTTGTCGGCGCCGCGTGCGAGCATGCGGGCGAGACCCCTCCGTCCGCGACCGCCAGGAGCCGCCGCCATGCCCCGTTCCGTCCCCGACCGGCTCGCCGACCTCCCGTACGCCGAGCTGCTGCGCCCGCACACCGGGCCGCTGCGCAGCGACGAGCGGTACGACACCACGCACTTCGACGGCGGCGAGCACACCGACGAGTCGGGCGCCGGGGCGGCCTTCCTGGAGTGCGCCTTCACCGGCGTCGCGCTCAGCGGGGTCAAGCTGCGCCAGGCCCGGTTCAACGAGGTGTGGGTGCAGGCCGGCCGCTGGGTCGCCTGCGACCTCAGCGACTCCGAGTGGCAGGACAGCTCCTTCGTCGGCGGCGTGCTCGCCGGGGTCGCCGGGTACGGCTCGGCGCTGCGCCGGGTCGTCTTCCGGGGCTGCAAGCTGGAGGCGGTCAACCTGCGCTCGGCCGTCCTGCGGGACGTCGTCTTCGAGGACTGCCTGCTGCGCGACGTGGACTTCGGCGAGGCGAAGCTGACCGGGGTGTCCTTCCCCGGCTCCACGCTGGAGGAGGTCCGGCTGCGCGGGGCGACGCTGAGCAAGACCGACCTGCGCGGCGCCGTCCGGCTCGGTCTGGCCGACGGTCACCAGGGGCTGCGCGGCGCCGTCATCAGCTCCACCCAACTGCTGGAGCTGGCACCCCAGTTCGCCCACGCGCTGGGAATCGAGGTCAAGGACCGCTGATCACCCCAGCCCCTTCGCCCGTTCAGCCGGGCGTCGCTCGGTGACACCGGGGCGAACAGTCCGCCAACCCTGCCGCGCGGATCTGGTGGACCGCTTCGCGCGCGGTGGAGACTGCTGCGCGATCGAGTGAGCCCCGACTTGTGTACACAACATCGCCAGCGAAGGGACGGGCCGGGCTGATGGCCGAGTTGAGTCGTAGGAAGTTCGTCACGCTGTCCGGCGCCGCCGCCGCGGGCCTCGCCGTGGCCGGCACCGGGGCCGGTGCCGCGGGAGCCGCCCCGAGCGGAACGGCCGCGACCGCCGCCGCCACCGCGCTCAACACGACCGGCACCATCACCGACGCCCAGCACGTGGTGATCCTGATGCAGGAGAACCGCAGCTTCGACCACTACTTCGGCATGCTGCGCGGCGTGCGCGGCTTCGCCGACCGCAGCGCCATCCAGATCTCCGGCGGCTACAGCGTCTTCAACCAGCCCAACGGTCTGCTCGGCCGGCAGTACCCGTGGCAGTTCAGCCAGACCAAGCCGGCCGGTGGCGCCGACCCCGAGCGCCTCGCCCAGTGCAACGGGGACCTCAGCCACGGGTGGAGCGACCAGCACAAGGCCTGGAACGGCGGCAAGATGGACTCCTGGGTCGCCGCCAAGGGCAACGTCCGCACGCTCGGCTTCCTCACCCGTCAGGACATCCCGTTCCACTACGCGCTGGCCGAGAACTGGACCATCTGCGACGCCTACCACTGCTCCGTGCTGAGCGCGACCGGCCCCAACCGCACCTACCACTGGTCCGGCCAGATCGACCCGGCCGGCGCCGCGGGCGGCCCGGCCTACGACGGCGGTGACGAGAAGGGCCTGCGCTGGCAGACCTACGCCGAGGCGCTGGAGGGCGCCGGGGTCAGCTGGAAGGTCTACCAGAACGCCGCCGACAACTACGGCGACAACGCCCTGGCGTACTTCACGAACTTCACGAACGCCCCGGCCGGCAGCCCGCCGGCGGTCAAGGGCATGGGCTCGGTGCCCAAGGTCACGGGGAAGACCCCGGACGACATCGCCGCCGCCATCAAGGCCGACGTGCTGGCCGGCACCCTCCCGCAGGTCTCCTGGATCGTCGCCGACCAGGCCTCCTCCGAGCACCCGTACGCCACCCCGGCCGACGGCGCGCACTTCGTCCACATGGTGATCGACGCTCTCAACGCGGACCCGAACGTCTTCAACTCGTCGATCCTGTTCATCAACTACGACGAGAACGACGGCTTCTTCGACCACGTCCCGCCGCCGGCCGCCCCCGCCGGCACCCCGGGCGAGTTCTACAACGGCACCAACATCGGCCTCGGCTTCCGCGTCCCGCTGATAGCCGTCTCGCCCTGGACCCGCGGCGGCTGGGTCAATTCCGAGACCTTCGACCACACCTCGGTGCTGCGCTTCCTGGAGGTCTGGACGGCAGCCCTCGGCAAGCCCGCCACCTGCCCGAACATCAGCGACTGGCGCCGCCGCGTCTGTGGCGACCTGACCAGCGTGTTCGACTTCGCCACCCCGGTGTACGGCCTGCCGGCGCTGCCCGACACCTCGCAGACGATCGGCCTGTCCGCCTGCGGCCCGCTGCCCAACCCGGCCCCGGTGAACAACCAGCTGCCGGTGCAGGAGTCCGGCACCCGGCCCGCGCGGGCCCTGCCGTACCAGCCGAACGCCAACCTGGACCACTGGGACGCCGACGCCGGCGGCGTCATGCACGTCTGGGTGAAGATGTCCAACGACGGCGCCGCCCGCGCCTCGCACTTCGCCGCCTACGCCAACGCCTACCGCAGCGGCGGCCCCTGGCAGTACACCGTCGACTCCGGCAGCCCCGTCACCGACTTCTTCAACTGCGGCACCAACGGCTTCGGCAACGGCAAGTACGACCTGACCGTCGTCGGCCCGAACCGCTTCCTGCGCCGCTTCACCGGCGACCTCACCAAGGCGGGCAAGAACGCCGCGGTCACCGCCTCGTACGCCGTCGAGCCGGGGACGGGCAAGCCGGCCGTCTACTTCAAGCTCGCCAACAACGGCAGCACGCCGATGACCTTCACGATCGCGTCGAACAACTACCGGACGGACGGCCCCTGGACGTACCAGGTCCCGGCCGGCGGCAGCGTCACCGACTTCTTCAACGCCGTGGCGTACACCAACGGCTGGTACGACTTCACCGTCACGGTGGACGCGGACAGCAGCTTCTCCCAGCGCTTCACCGGCCACCTGGAGACCGGCGCGCCCAGCGTCACCGGCTGAGTGCACAGGGCGCAGGCC
>NZ_JBHVFE010000636.1:0-4052 GCF_042801945.1 Kitasatospora sp. NPDC057542 | reverse complement strand
GGTCCGCGGGTCCCCCACCCCGCTTGGCCTACCAGGCGTCGTACGCCAGCCCCGCCCGGTCGCAGGCCGTGCGGCCGGGCGCCGCCGAGTCGACCGGCGGCCGCTCCGCCAGGATCTCCCGGGCCCGGGCTGCCGCAAGGTTGGTCGCGTACCAGGGCCTCGACTCCCCGTCCAGGTCCTGCCCGATCAGCTGCAGCGCACAGCTCCGCTGCGGCTCGGGGAGCCGGTCCAGGGCGGGCACCGCGTCCGCCGAGAGCCGACGGACGTTACGCAGGTCGATGGCCGCGGTGTGCGGGTCGGTCCGCAGGGACCGCTCGTACCGGGTGACGTTCTGCTCGGCGACGATCGCATCCGGGCCCATCAGGCCGTAGACCGCGACGGCGAGCATTCCGCTGAGCACGACGACGCGCGGCAGCCAGCCGGTGCGGCGGGTCAGCCCGGCGGCGATCAGCAGCAGGAAGACGGCGCCCAGCCAGATCTCGACCACCAGTACCCAGAGCCGCAGCCGGGTGAGCCCGGAGGCGTCCACGTAGAACCACATCCGGCCGAGCGCCGAGGCGACCACGGCCAGCGCCAGCACGCAGAGCAGGCCGAGCAGGACCCGCGCCACCCGGCGGTCGGCGGGGGTGGTGCGCGGGGCCCAGCGCTTGGCGAAGGCCACCACGACCAGGGTCAGCACGGTGATCACGCTCAGCTGCCAGAAGCCCTGCCGGGCGTACTCGGAGCGGCTCATCCCGGTGTTGCTCAGCACGGCGTCCGCGCCGCCGAGGACCACCACGGCCTGGATCACCGTGAAGGCTCCGAACATCAGGTTGAGCGCGACCAGCGGAAGCGCCCACTCCAGCCGGCGCCGCTCCCGGCCCGGCCGGATCTCCGTACGGTCCCAGCGGCGCGGGCCGGCGGCCATGTGCGCGAAGCCCAGTACGGTCACCGCCCCGAGCACGAACAGCGCTCCGCGCCCCGGGAGTTGGTCGAGGTCGAGGTCCGGGCTGAGGTTGCCCAGCAGGTCCGCCATGGCGGCGTCGGCGCCGGCGAACAGCAGGCCGAAGACGGTCAGCAGGACGGCGGCGACCGCGAGCGCCTTGAGCACCGGGACGATCCGGCCGCGGCCGGGCAGCGGCCGACGGTCCATGCTCTCCCAGACCCAGACCACCGAGGGCACCAGCTGCCACAGGATGCCGGGCAGTGGGAACAGCACGCCCGGCCAGCGGCGGCCACCGTGCAGGGCCAGCGAGGCCAGCGCGAGCGCGCCGACGGCGGCCAGCGCCACGGGCCAGCCGGCGTCCCACCAGGCCGGGGCGGCGAGCAGGGCGAGGGCGAGCAGGCTCCACACCGCCGTCCAGGGCCGGATCCGGCGTCCGGCCGCGCGGGCGGCGATCCCGGCCCCGGCGGCGGTGGCGGCGCCGAGCAGCAGCAGATTGGGCCCCAGGCCGTCGTAAAGCAGCCAGGCCGCCAGCAGGCCGGTGAGCAGGGCAGCCAGGAGGACCCTGGGGGTGGCCGCCGCCCGGCGCTCGGGATCGCTGCGGCGCAGCCACGTGCCGACCGAGGGCACCGGCGCGCCGGGCGCCCGATTCGGGCCCGGCACGCCCCGAGGGCCGGGGCCCGCCGCACGGTACGGACCGTACGGGTCGTACGGGTTCTCCGACGCGGTCGGACCGGGCGACTCGATGGGACCGGGCGACACGGTCGAACCCGGCGAATCGGACGAGGCAGGTGTGGACGGACCTGGCATGAGTCCCCCTCAGTGGTCGGCGGGCATGCGGAAGCCGCCCGTCGGGCGGTCCGCCGGCGGGCGCGCTCGGCGCCGCGGCCGCTGCCGACTGTAGACCATTCTGAACAGGTTCAAAAATCTGTTCTGAACGCGTTCAGAGCGCCTTCACCGCCAAGGACTCCCGGCTACCCCTTCACCGACCCGGCCAGCAGCCCCCGGACGAAGTACCGCTGGAGGCTGAAGAAGACGATCAGCGGCACGATGATCGACAGGAACGCCCCGGCCGTGAGCAGCTCCCAGCGCCCGCCGAGCGAGCCGGACAGCTGCGCCAGGCGCACCGTCATCGGCGCCACCTCCGGTGTGCCGCCCGCGAAGGTCAGCGCCACCAGCAGGTCGTTCCAGACCCACAGGAACTGGAAGATCGCGAACGAGGCCAGCGCCGGGGTGGACAGCGGCAGCACGATCGAACGGAAGATCTTGAAGTGCGAGGCACCGTCCACCACCGCGGCCTCCATCAGGTCGCGCGGCAGCTGGGCGATGAAGTTGTGCAGCAGGAACACCGCCAGCGGCAGCGCGAACATGGTGTGCGCCAGCCAGACCGGTGCGTAGCTGCCCTTCAGGTCCACCGCCGGGATCAGCGTCAGCGGGCCCAGGTGCGCACCGCCGGCGAACAGCCGAAGCAGCGGGATCAGCGCCATCTGGAGCGGCACCACCTGGAGCGCGAACACCGTGAAGAAGACCGCGTCGCTCCCCCGGAACCTCACCCAGGCCAGCGCGTACGCCGCCATCGCGGCCAGTACCAGCGGGAAGACCGTCGCCGGGACGGCGATCGCCAGCGAATTGACCAGGAACGGCATCAGGCCCGTGGAGACGCCGGACCCGCCCTCAAACAGCACCGAGTGGTAGTTCCCGAGGCCGAGGTCCGGGTGGAGGAAGGTGGTCCACCAGCCGCTGGCGGTCACGTCCTGCTTGGGCCGCAGCGACGTCACCAGCAGGCCCAGCGTCGGGATCGTCCAGAGCACCGTCATCGCGATCACGAACACCGAGGCCAGTGGGCTGCTGAAGGCCTTCCGCACCGGCTTCTCCCGACCGTCCGTCCCGATCACCGGACCTCACGCTCCTTCCGCAACTGGACGATGTTGTAGGCCACCAGCGGCAGCACCGCGAGGAAGAGGAGCACCGCGAGGGCGCTGCCCCGCCCGGCGTTGAACTGGACGAAGGACTGCGAGTACATCTCGTTGGCCAGCACCTGGGTGCCGAAGTTGCCGCCGGTCATGGTGCGGACGATGTCGAAGCACTTCAGGGTGATGAGCATGACGGTGGTCAGCACGACCATCACCGTGGTGCGGATCATCGGCACGGTGACGTACCAGAACAGCCGCACCCCGCTCGCGCCGTCCAGCCGGGCCGCCTCCACCACCTCGTCCGGGATCGCCTTGATCGCCGCCGACAGCACCACCATCGCGAAACCGGTCTGCACCCAGACCATCACCGCCATCAGCAGGAAGGTGTTCAGCGGCTGCGAGAGCAACCAGTTCGGCGGATCGTCCCAGCCCACCGCGACGGCGAGTTGGCTGAGCAAGCCGATCTGCGGCTGGCCCGGCCCGCGCGACTCGTAGACGAACTTGAAGATGATCGACGCGCCGACCAGCGAGATCGCCATCGGCATGAAGATCAGCGACTTGTACACCGACTGGCCGCGCATCCGGTCCACCAGCAGTGCCAGCACCAGCCCCAGCCCGGTCGCCACCAGCGGCACGACCACCAGCCAGAGCAGCGTGTTGACCAGCACCTCCCGCACCGAGTCGGAGGTGAGGGCCCAGCCGAAGTTCTCGCCACCGACGAACCGGGTGCCGTCGTCGTTCTGGAGACTGAGGTAGACCGTGCGGACCAGCGGTACGACCAGGCCGACGGCCAGCAGCAGCACCGCCGGGCCGAGGAAGAGCGCGACCGCCAGCGGACGGGCCAGGCGGCCCCGGGCCCGTCCGGCGGCCAGGAAGACCACCAGCAGGATGCCCAGGAAGCCCGCGACGGCGCCGAAGGTGTTGCCGAACTTGACCGCCGCGTCGCTCCAGGCGCCGGCCGCCAATCTCTCGGTGGCCAGCCCCCCGGCGGCCAACTCGGCGGCGGGTGACGGGAATCCGGGTACGGACATGGCTGCGCGTCCCTTCGGGCGTGGTGGGAAGGGGGCGGGCGGTGCGGGGGGGGGGGGCGTTGTGGGGCCCCGGGGGGCCCGCCCCCCGGGGGGGGGTGGGGGGCGGCTCGGCCGGAACGCCGGCGCGGACCGCCGCGACGGCCGAAGCGAGCGACCCGGGCCGTGAGGCCTTCGTGATGGTGATCC
>NZ_JBHVFE010000635.1:0-4089 GCF_042801945.1 Kitasatospora sp. NPDC057542 | reverse complement strand
GCCCGGTCCGCTCGTCGACGTCGAGCGGACCGGGCCTATCCTCGTCCGCGTGCCCCTCATCAGCCTGCACGACCGCGCCGCGCTCGCCGCCCGTTTCCGCACCGATCCGGCGCTGCACCTCTTCGAGCTCGGCGACCTGGACGACACCCTCTGGCCGAACACCACCTGGTACACGGCCTCTCCCGATTCCGGCCACGGGCCGGTCGCGCTGCTCTACAGCGGCGGGGACACCCCCGTCCTGCTCGCCTTCGCCCGGTCCGCCGACGTGCCTGCGCTGAAGTCCCTGCTGCACGACCTCCGGCCCTTCCTCCCGCGCCGCTTCACGGCCGGGCTGCCGGACGGCGCCGAGCGGGCCCTCGCCCCCGACTACGCGGTCGAGCGCCGGACGCCGCTGCTGCGGATGCTCCTCACCGACGGGCTTCCGACCGAGGTCGCGCACGAGACGCAGCCGTTGACCCTCGACGACGTCGACGCCGTCCGCGCCCTGCTCACCGAGTCCTACCCCGACTCCTGGTTCGACCCCCGGATGCTCGCCGACGGCGGCTACGTCGGCGTCCGCGAGGACGGCCGCCTGGTGTCCGTCGCGGGAGTGCACGTGCACTCCCCCGCGCAGCGGGTCGCCGTACTCGGCAACGTCACCACCCACCCCGACGCCCGCGGCCGCGGGCTCGCCCGGGCCTGCGTCACCGCGCTGTGCCACCACCTGGCCGCGACCACCGACCACCTGGGCCTGAACGTCCGTACGGACAACGCCCCGGCGATCCGGCTGTACGAGCGGCTCGGCTTCACCACCGTCGCCACGTACAACGAGCTGGTGCTCGGCGCCGCGTCCTAGACGTCCACCGGACCGTCCGCTCGACGGTGCCCCGCCAGGTTCACCGGTAGCCCTCCGGGAGCGGGCCGCCGACCAGGTCGAGCACCTGCCGGGCCGCCTCTGCCCGGGCGGGGGCGGCGCCGCCTCTGCCCGGGCGATCTCAGCCCTGCGCCTCGGTCTGCGCCGCCGACGCACCGTGGATCCGCAGGAAGGCGTCCACGCCGGCCGTCGCGATCCGCTCGACTTCCTCGTCCGCCACCGGGAGTGCGCCCCAGAAGGAGCGCTCGGCGATGCCGTGGAAGGTCAGCAGCGTGAACTGCTCGGCGGCCGTCCCGGCGTCCTCGACCGCGAGCAGGCCGCGCCCGGCGAGCGCCGCGAAGTGCTGCTCGAGGTCGCGCTGGGAGGCGATCGGCCCGGCCTCCAGCCAGGCCTCCAGGACGTCCGCCGGGATGTTGGCCACCTCGGCCCGGATCGCCCGGCCGAGCGCCCCGTGCTCGCCGGCGGACAGGACGGCGCGGGCCCGCTCGACGGCGAAGTCGACCAGGTCCTGGCGCAGGTCCACCACCCGGTCGAGGTACTTCGCCATCAACTCCCGGATCCGCTCGGTCAGTTCCGCCGAGTTCTGCAGGGCCACCGACAGGAAGAGGGTCTCCTTGTCGGCGAAGTGGTTGTAGACCGTCCGCTTGGACACCCCGGCCTCGGCCGCGATCGCGTCCATGCTGGCCCGCACGTACCCCTCGCGCCCGAACACCACCGTCGCGGCCTGCGTGATCGCCTTGCGCTTCTCCGGTCGCCCCGCTCCGCCCGTCGCCGCCACGGTCCTCTCCCCTTCCGCCGGCGCATCGACCGACCCTCTCAGAAACTGCCCGGTGTAGTTTATCCGGGTCGCGGCGAACCCGAAGGTGCCGCCGGACGGACGTGCTCTATGCTGCGTACGACTTCTACACCCGTGTAGAAGGAATTGGGAAGCGCCCCCGATCACGGGCAGCCGGGCCTGCGCGGGAACCGGCCGGCCGGAACCGGCGTCCAGAACTGGCAGCGCCACGAACGGACTTTCGGACGGCATGCGGCGCAGGCGCCACCGTGGCGCGCGGAGCACGGGAACACCGGGGTGAGGGCGTGACGGGGCAACGAGGACGGTCGGCCGGCCGGAGGGCGCGCCGACGGGCGGCGGATGGACCCGCCGGACACATACGCCCCCTGCCCGGCGGGCCGGCACTGCCGGTGGCCCTCGCCGTCGGGCTGCCGCTGGCCGGCGCCGCGGTCGACGAACTCTCCGGCCCCGGCATGGGATTGGCCTTCACCGTGGCCGCCGTGCTCGGCACCGGCCTGGCGACGGCGCTGAGCAGCCGCAACGGCTGGTGGTGGGTGCTCGCCGCCTCGCCGCTGGTCGTCCTGGGCGCGACGGCCGTCGTCGAGCTGGCCGCCCACCGCGACCGGTACCAGGGCAAGGGCCTGGCCACCGGCGCCGCGAAGTGGGTGGTGCACGGCTTTCCCGTGATGGCCGAGGCCGCGGCCGCGGCCGTCGTCGTGATCGCGGTCCGGCTGGTCCGGGCGCGGAGGAGGCAGCATGGCTGAGAACCGGACCGACGACCGGGCCGAGGGCGGAGTCCCGACGCCACCGCGCCGCCGCCCCTCCTCCGCGCTCATCGCGGGCCGGGCGCTGGCCTGCAGCGTCGGCCTGGCGGTGTTCGCCGCCAGCGGGGTGGTCTGGTACGAGTACAAGCAGCTCACCGACGGGATGACCACCTCCGGAGTCATCGCCGAGACCAAGAAGGACGCGCCCAAGCACCTCGACAACTCGGTCAACCTGCTGCTGATCGGCCTGGACAGCCGCAAGAACATGGACGGCACGGACCTCCCGCCCGAGTTCGTCCAGGACGAGCTGCACGCCGGCCACAGCTCCGACATCGGCGGCTACAACACCAACTCCCTGATCCTGCTGCACATCCCGGCGAACGGCGGCAAGGTGCAGGCCGTCTCGATACCCCGCGACGACTACGTGATGACCTACGACGCCAGCGGCGCCCAGATGGGCATGGCCAAGATCAAGGAGGCCTACGGCGCGGCCAAGGAAAAAGCCGACGCCGGCCTGCGGGCCAAGGGTCTCAAGGGCGCCGACCTGGAGAAGGCCGGGCGGGACATCGGCCGCGCGGCCACCATCCGCACCGTGCAGAAGTTCCTCGACCAGCCCATCGACCACATCGCCGAGGTCAACCTGATGGGCTTCTACGACATCGCCAAGGCCCTCCAGCCGATCGAGGTCTGCCTCACCCACGACACCAAGGACCCGGCCATGGAGGGCCAGGGCTCCGGGGCCGACTTCCACAAGGGCATCAACAAGCTCAACGCCTCCCAGGCGCTCTCCTTCGTCCGCCAGCGCCACAACCTCGACGGCCCGGACGGCAACACCGGCGACTTCGCCCGCACCCACCGCCAGCAGGCCTTCATCTCCTCGGTGGTGCACAACCTCAAGCAGAAGGGCGTCATCGGCGACCTGGGCAAGATGCAGGAGCTGATGGGCGTGATGCAGAAGGACCTGGTGATCGACAACGAGTGGAACGTACTCGACTTCGCCCAGCAGGCCCCCAACCTCACCGGCGGCAACGTCGAGTTCAACACCCTCACCTTCGACGGGTTCGGCACCAGGAACGGCCAGGATGTCAACCTTGTGACCCCGGCGAAGGTCCAGAAGGTGGTCAAGCAGCTCTTCGGCTACGCCGACGCCGCGGCTCCGGCCGCCCCGACCGACCCGGCCGCCGCCTCCGCAGCGCCGGCCACCCAGGCCCCCGCCGCCCCGCCGGCCGCCACCACGCCCCCGGCCGCCACCAGGCCCGTCACCGTCGACGTCTTCAACGCCTCCTCCGCCGCCGGGGTCACCTCCGCGGCCGAGGCCAAGGCCCTGGCCGGCCTGGGCTTCAAGGAGGGCCGCACCGGCCCGGCGGCCACCCGGCCGAAGACCACCACCGTCACCTACGGCAAGGGGGCCAAGGAAGCCGCCGAGCAGATCGCGGCCCGCTACGGCGTGAGCACCACCGAATCCGCCGCCACCGGCGCCGACCACGTCGTCGTCACCCTCGGCACCACCTTCACCGGCATCGCCACGGAGCAGCCCGCACCCGGCACCGCCCCGGCCGACCCGGCCGCCAACCTGCCCATGCAGGGCCCCGCCGTCGACGCCCAGTCCGACGGCGGTATCCCCTGCGTCTACTGACGCGCACCGCATCGCCCCGGGGAACGACGAGCGGCGCCCCCTGTCCCGGCCGGGACAGGGG
>NZ_JBHVFE010000634.1:0-4112 GCF_042801945.1 Kitasatospora sp. NPDC057542 | reverse complement strand
CGGTGGTTCCGCGCTCCGGCCCACCGGCCGGGAGCGCGGGACCGCCCGGGGGTTGTCCCCCTGCTGGATCCGGTGGCTCTCCCCAGCGCGTCGCCGCACCTCGGTGATCGACGATTCTTCGGCCGGCCTTCGTCGGCGAACCGATCGCACCCATCGAACCGGCTTTCCGAATCGTCGAATCGACGCTTCGAGGAATCGGCGGTTCGACGAACCGAGGAGCAACCCGACATGACCGCACGCAGCAAGGAGCGCGGCACGCGCATCGACCGACGCGCCCTGCTGACCGCCACCGCGGCCGCCGTGACCACCACCCTGCTCGCCCCTGCGGCCCGCGCGGACCAGCCGGGAAACCCCGACCAGCCGGAGAGCGCGAACCGGTCGGGCCGGACGGGCAGTCAGACCTCCACCGTAGTCAGCGAACTGAGCGCTCTCGCCCATCCGTTGAGGTCCACCGAACCCACGGGCCGGACCACCGACCTGCGGCCGCTGGGCTCGATGATCGGCGACGCCACGGTGGTGGGGCTCGGCGAGGCCACGCACGGCGCGCACGAGTTCTTCACCATGAAGCAGCGGGTGCTGCGCCACCTCGTCGAGGAGAAGGGATTCACCACCTTCGCCCTGGAGACGAGTTGGTCCTCCGGCCTGCGGATCGACGACTACGTCCAGGGCCGCACCGGCGGCGACGCCCGGCAGCTGGTGAAGGACACGATGGGCACCTCGCCCTGGGAGCGCCAGGAGTTCGCCGACCTGATCGACTGGATGCGCGACCACAACCGTGCGCACCCGCTGCGCCCGGTCCACTTCCTCGGCGACGACCTGGACTTCCCGGCCATCGGCGACCAGCTCTTCGACCGGGTGACCGCCTACGTGCGCGAGGCCGCCCCCGGGTCGCTGCCGCGGCTGGAGCAGCTGTACGCCGGCCTGCGACCGTTCGACGACGCCATCGGCTACATCACCACGCGGCCGCTCGCCGAACGGCGGCGGAACGCCGCCGTGGCGCAGCAGACGCTGGAGCTGGTCACCGCCGCCGGGGGCGAGGACGGCGAGGCGTACGCGTGGGCGGTGCAGAACGCCCGGAGCATCGCGCTGACCTTCGCCTTCAGCGCCGTGAACCTGGAGGACACCGCCGACGTGGCCGCCATGCAGAACCTCCGCGACCGGGCGATGACCGACAACACCCTCTGGTGGCAGCGCCGCACCGGCGGGAAGGTGCTGCTGTCCGCGCACAACGGCCATGTCGGGTACCGGAGCAGCGACCCCGAGCTCTACCCCAGGACCCAGGGCGAGTACCTGCGCGACGCCCTCGGCGCGGGCTACGTCGCCATCGGTTTCACCTTCGGCCGCGGCTCGTTCCTCACCAAGGACTCGCCGTTCGCCCCCGACTGGAAGACGGTCACCGTTCCCCCGGCAACCGCCGGCATGAACGAGTACGTCCTCGACCGGGTCCGCCCCGGCGACTACTACGTCGACCTGCGCTCCGCCCCGCCGGCCGGCCGCGCCTGGCTGGACACCGCCCGCCCGACCTACGACGCCGGGACGGAGTTCCGCAGCGACCCGCTGCCGCGGCTGGCGATCGGCCCGGCCTACGACGCGCTGATCCACCTCCACGGGACCGGCGCGGCCCGCCGCCTCTGAGCGTTGTCAGCGGTCGCTGCCAGCGCGCCTCTCCGTCAGCAGCGGTTCGCGGCAGGACGGACCGCACCACCGACGGGGGAGGCACCAGCACGTGCCTGATCGGCGGTCTGCTCCCGCACCGCGAGCGCATGCTCGGCCCGCTGCTCGTCGAGGACTACGCGCCCGCGGTCCGCGAGGGCCTGCCCCGCTCGGACCTGACGTCCGTCTCCGAGCCCGCGGACCTCGGCGCGGTGGCGGCCGCGCGCTCGTACCTCTTCGCTGTGGAGGCGGAGCGGTCGCCGTGGATCGCCCCCGGCCCCGTCCCGCTCCGCAAGCCGGACGCCGACGAGCGCGCGGCCGCCGCCCGGGGCCTGGACGCCGCGGGCGGGGTGATCGGTCCTCGGACCGGCCTGCCCGCACCGACCCACGCCGCCCCTGCGGCGGCCCTCGGCGGCCGGCACCGCCCCGCGGCGCCGATCAGCCCGTGAGCCGCCCGTCCCGCGCCACCACCCGGCCCGCGCGGACCACCAGTTCACGCCCCGGCAGGTCGATCACCACCTGCGGCAGGCACTCGCCCGTCACCAGCATGAAGTCGGCGGGCGAGCCCGGCTTCAGGGTGGCGGCCGGCAGGTCCAGCAGTTCGGCGCCGCCGTCGGCCGCCAGGGCGAAGCAGTCGGCCAGCTGCTCGTCGGTGCGGGCGTCGGTGGTCCAGCCGAGCAGGTGGGCGCGGTGCAGCATGTCGGCGTTGCCGTACGGGCTCCACGAGTCGCGCACGCCGTCCGAGCCGAGCCCGACCCGCACCCCGTGCGCCCGCAGCTCACGGAACGGCAGCACCTGGTGGGCCGAGGGCGCCACGGTGGTGAGGCCGACGCCGGACTCGGCCAGCTCGGCCGCGAGGTCGGCGAGCGGGTCGCCGGTCAGCTCGGGGACGCAGAAGGCGTGGCTGACGACCACCCGCCCGGCCAGTTTGGCCGCCCTGGTCCGCGCGGCGATGTCGCGCAGCGGGCCGAGGCCGCGCTCGCCCCGGTCGTGCAGGTGGATGTCGAGGCGCAGTCCGTGCTGCTCGGCCAGACCGAACAGCAGCTCCAGCTGGGCGGGCCCCTCGCCGACGGAACCCTCGGCCGGGGCGCCGTCGAAGCCCGCCGGGTCGATCCCGCCGATGGCGTCGACCAGCCCGCTCGCCGCCGCCTCCGCGAGCAGCGCGCCCGCTCCGGGAATCCGCCGGACCCCGTGCTGCGGGAAGGCCACCAGCTGGACGTCCAGCACGCCGGCCAGCCGCTCGCGCACCTCGGCGAGCCCGGTCACCCCGGCCAGCCCGTACGCCGGCGCCACGTCCACGTGGGCCCGCACCGCGCGGGTGCCGCGCGTCACGGCGTGGCTCAGCAGCCGGTGGGCGCGGTCGGCGAGCGGGGTGCGCTGCCGCCGGTAGAGGTCGACGTCGCCCTGCACATACTCGGGCAGCGAGCCGGCCGGGCGGCGGCTGTACCAGGGCTCGCCCCAGGCGGTCTTGTCCGGGTGGATGTGCGCGTCCACCAGGGTGGGCAGCACGATCCGGCCGGCGCCCTCGACCACCTCCGGCACCGCCCCGTCCGGCACCCGCTCGGCCAGCAGGCCGTCCACGGCGATCAGGTCGACGGCCCGGTCGGCGCCGTACGGACGGACGTCCCGGAAGACCATGACGGACGACACGGTGGCGGAAGGAGTGGCATCGGGTCGCGTGGCGCCGGAAGGCGTGGTCATGGGGTGCTCGCTCTCGCTCTGGTTCCCGGGGTGATCCGGCTCCGTGGACGGAATCTGTCCGACAGGCAAAACGTCCTACCTTTCATTCAACAGTCTGTTTATCATCTCCGGGTTCCCGTCCCCCGTCCGGAGTCGCTCACGCATGCCCACACCACCGCCCGCCGTCACGCCCGGACCGCACCCGCTGCATGCCCTGCGGGCCACCGTCTTCGCCATCGGCGCCCTGCTCCTGCTGGTCGGAGTGGGCGTACTGCTCGACCAACCGCTGCTGATCCCGCCGTTGGCCGCCAGCGCCGCGCTGGTGCACGGCGCACCCGGGCTGCCGATCTCGCAGCCGCGCAACCTGATCGGCGGTCAGCTGATGTCGGCCCTGATCGGCTTCGCCACCCTGGCCGTCACCGGCAGCACCGCCTGGGGCGCGGCCGTCGCCGCCGGGCTCTCACTGGGCGTGATGATGCTCACCCACCTCTCGCACTCCCCGGCCGCGGCCACCGCCGTGATCGTGGTCCTGCAGGCGCCGCACCCCGTGCCCTTCCTCCCTCTCCTCGTGCTGGCCGCCGGGCTGCTGGTCGCCATCGGTCTGCTGCCCGGCCGGATCGGCGGGCATCCGGTCCGCTACCCGGTGTCCTGGTGACGGCCGCATCCCGGCGACCGACCACGCCCTGCCGACGGGGAACACCCCGTCGACCGGCGACGCCGTGGTGACCTGCTGTCCACTCTCCTGCTGAACGCCGGCGGTCGGGTCATCCGATCGGATG
>NZ_JBHVFE010000633.1:0-4127 GCF_042801945.1 Kitasatospora sp. NPDC057542 | reverse complement strand
GGTCCGGGCCCTGCTGCGTTCTGCCGGGTGACACCCGTCTCAGATACTAGGAAATCCAAGTATTCGTGCAGACACGGCCGGGGCGTGGCCGTACCGTGGAAGGGCCGTACGGTGTGCCGCCCCTGTAGCCAGGGCGCGCGGCCCGTGTACGCGTGCGCCTTCACGAGCAGGCGATCCCTGCTCCGCGCATACCCTCCCGCCCGTCGTGCCGCCGCCCCTTCCCGGGGCGCGCTGCGCGCGGCACCTCCTCCCTCCCGCGCTGTTCGCGCAGCGCCGCTTCCAAGGAGCCCGGTATGTCGCCGACCGCCGACCGTCACGCCACTTCCGCCCCCGCCGCCACCCCCGTCCGCGCCCCGCGCCGCCGCCGGGCCGCCGAGCGGAACCCCTTCGCCTCCGCCGCCCTGCAGCGCTCGCTGGACCGCCGGGACAACGGCGGCGTGACCGGCCATCACTGAGCGGTCATCACTGAGCGGCCGGCGCTGAGCGGGCATCGCCGAACAGCGGGCCTTCGGGCCGGGCTGCCGGTGGCGTTCATCCGCCCAATGGGCCGTACGGGTTGGCGGGACGTCACCCAGTAGAGTGCAACCTCGTTCCGTCCGAGGGAAGTTGCTCGTGCCCGTCGGCGCGATCATCCTAATTTGGGGCCCTCGGAGGGGTGATCGACGTTCGCGTGGGCGGACGTCAGCGACACGGAGTGCGGATCAGTCCCCCTGCCGGGGGAGAGGGCCCAGTGCGTCTGCCACCCGTCCGCCGACCCGCCGCCCGGATCGGCCTCACCCTGGTCCTGCTGGCCGCAAGCGCCGTCCTCGTCGCCACCCCGGCGGCGGGCGGCCCGCCAGCCGCGGGACCTCCACCGCCGGGGCCACCCGCCGCCGGACCGCCGGGGCCTGGCCGAACGGCCTCCGTCCTGCTCGAACTCACCACCGAGGCGGCCGGCTCCGCCTGGTGGCGCGCCGCCGACGGGGCCCGGCGGGCCCGGCGCTCCCCGGAGGCCGTCCGCCGGGAGGCCGCGCAGGCCGGCGCGGCCCAGCGGGCCCGGGCCGGGGACGCGCTCGACCGGCTCGCCGGGGCCGTCCACCGGGCGGCACCCGCCGCCCGCGAGCTCTACCGCACCCGCACCGTGCTCGCCGGCCTCGCGGTCAGCGCGCCCGCCGACCGGCTGCCCGCGCTGCGGGCGCTGCCGGGCGTCCGGGCCGTCCACCCGATCGTCGCCAAGCGGCGGGACAACACCCACTCCGTCCCGCTGACCGGCGCCCCGCAGGTCTGGGCCGGCGACCCGGCGGCCGGCACCGGCCGGGGCATGCGGATCGGGATCATCGACAGCGGCATCGACTACACCCACGCCGACTTCGGCGGCCCCGGCACCGAGGAGGCGTTCCGCTCGGTCGAGCGCGGCAGGCCGGCGCCGCCCGCGCTGTTCCCGAACGCCAAGGTGGTCGGCGGCAAGGACCTGGTCGGCGACGACTACGACCCCGACCCGGCCTCCCCGCACCACCAGCCGGTGCCGCACCCCGGCGACAACCCGATCGACTGCGTGCGCAACGGGCACGGCACCCACGTGGCCGGCACCGCGGCCGGGTACGGCGTCACCGCCGACGGCCGCCCGTACACCGGTCCGTACGGGCCCGGGCTCGACCCGGCCGGCTTCCGGATCGGCCCCGGAACCGCCCCGGACGCGCAGCTGTACGCGATCCGGGTGTTCGGCTGCGACGGTTCCACCGACCGGGTCACCGAGGCGCTCGACCTGGCCGCCGACCCGAACGGGGACGGCGACCTGAGCGACCGGCTGGACGTCGTCAACCTCTCGCTCGGCAGCCACTTCGGCAGCACCGACGACACCGACGCCCTGGCCGTCGACCGGCTCGCCGCGCTGGGCACCGTCGTCGTCGCGGCGGCGGGCAACGACGGCGACGTGTACGGCATCGGCGGCAGCCCCGGCACCGCCGCCCGGGCGATCACCGTCGCCGCCTCGGTGCACGGGCACGCCGACGTGGACGGCATCACCGTGCTCGCCCCCGCCGCGCAGGCCGGGGTCGTCCCGGCGCACTGGAGCGAGCGCTACCAGGGCTGGTCGACGGCCGACGTCGGCGGCGAACTCGCCCTGCCCGCCGACCAGTCGGACGGCTGCACCGACTTCAGCGAGGCCGACAGGCAGCGGCTGAAGGGGCGGATCGCGCTGCTCGCCTGGCGCACCCGGGACGCCGACCGGGCCTGCAACTCCGGGCCGCGCGCCGACCACGCCGCCGACGCGGGCGCGATCGGGGCGCTGTACGCCGCCGACTCCGACCACCTCGCCGAGATCTCCGGCGACGACCGCATCCCGGCCGCGCTGCTGGCGCACGCCGACGGCGAGCGGCTGCGTCAGGCCGCGGCGGCCGGGCCGGTGCAGGTCCGGCTCGCCGCGCCCGGCAACACGCTGCACGGCTCCGTCGCGCAGGACCAGCCGGCCCGGGTCGACACCCTGACCGACTTCACCTCGCGCGGCATCGGCGTGCCGGGCGTGGTCAAGCCCGACCTGGCGGCCCCCGGCGAGAGCATCTGGTCCTCACTGGTCGGCAGCGGCACCGGCGGTCAGCGCGAGAGCGGCACCTCGATGGCCACCCCGCACGTGGCCGGGCTCGCCGCGCTGGTCCGCGCCGCGCACCCGGACTGGCCGGTCGAGCAGGTCAAGGCCGCGCTGATGAACACCACCGTGGACACCTTCCTCGGCGACGACCGCAGCGGGCCGGTCTACGGGCCCGAGCGCACCGGGGCCGGGCGGGTCCGGGTGGACCGGGCGCTCCGCACCCCCGCCGTCGCCTACGCGGCGGGGGAGGGCGCCGTGGAGGGCGCCGTCGGGGTCTCCTTCGGGCCGGTCGAGGTCTCCGGGCCGACGGCGGCGACCCGCGAGATCGAGGTGCGCAACACCTCGGGCGCACCGCTGGCCTACCGCACCTCGTACGCGGCGGCCACCGAAGTCCCGGGCGCCTCGTACCAGGTGACGCCGGCCCGGGTGGACGTCCCGGCGGGCGGCACCGCGCGGGTGCGGGTGACGCTGTCCGTGCCCGGGGAGCTGGGGCGCGCGCCCGACCCGACCATCGCCACCGTCCAGGGCGACCGGGCCCGCAGCTACCGGGGCGAGCTCTCCGGCCGGGTGCTGCTCACACCGGTCGGGGACGCCAGGCTGCCGCAGCTGCGGGTCCCGGTGCTGGCCGCCCCGCAGCCGACCGGCGACCTCACGGCGACGGCCGCCATCCGCACCGCCCGGGACGGCACCCTGGTCACCCTCGGCGGCCGGGCCGCGCCCGGCGAACAACCCGGGCTGGTCAGTGCCTTCGCACTCGGCGGCGTGGGGGTTCGCTGGCCCGACTGCCCGTCCGGCGGCAGCGGTGCGACGGCCGCGCCGGGTGCGGGCATCCGGCCCGAGGGCGCACGGGAGGAGGCGGACCCGGCGCAGGAGGTCTGCGTCGAGCACCCCGGCGAGCGGTCCGCCGGCCTGCGCGCGGCCGGTGCCGCCGTCGACTCCGAACTGCTGTACGTGGGAGCCCAGTTGTGGGCGCCCGCGGCCACCCCGGTGGGGCTGTACGGGGTGCGGGTGGCGCTGGACACCGACGGCGACGGCAGCACCGACGTCATCCTCAAGGCCGACCGGCTGCGCGGCGGCGACGTCCTGGTCTCCCGCGCCCTGGACGCCCGCACCGGCGCCGAACTGGACGTCCAGCCGCTCAACGCCCACTGGGGTGACACCGACACCGGGCTGCTGGACAGCGACGTGTTGGTGCTGCCCGTCCGGCTGAGCGCCCTGCCCGGCGTCGCGCCCGGGCACAGCACCGTCCGCTACGGCGTCTGGACCGGCTACACCGGGGGCGGTACGCCGGACGTGGCCGAGGCCCTCTCCGCCATCGGGCTGAACGGCACCAGGCCGTCCGTCCCGCTGGACGTCCTGCACCCGGCGCTCACCGTACGGGCCGGCCTCACCGGGCCCGCCGCGGTGTCGGCCCCGGCCGGCCCGGGCACCGTCCTGGACGTGCACCGGGGGCAGGGCGACACCTCGCGGCTCCTGCTGCTGTACCACCGCAACCGGGCCGACCGGCGGGCCCAGGTGCTCGACCTGCCGTGACCACCGGGCAGCGGGGCGGCCCACCGGG
>NZ_JBHVFE010000632.1:0-4134 GCF_042801945.1 Kitasatospora sp. NPDC057542 | reverse complement strand
CGCCGGTCGTGCTCCGACCGGCGGCCCCTCGGCATTCCCGGCCTCAGCTGTTGCCCAGCAGGGCCGGGTGCGTGGCGGCAGGGCGTTTGGACCCCCGGCGGGGCGCCAACGGGTGGGTCAGCGCCACTCCAGGGCGACGTCGACGTAGCCGAGGGACGTCGCGGCCTCGTCGGGGGTGATCTGCTGGGGCTGGGCGCCAGGGGTCAGGTCGGTGACGAACGCGGTCTCCTGCTTGCCCTGGACGGAACGGAACAGGAGCTTCCTGCCGTCGGCGGAGATGGCCTTCGGGAGGTTCTTCCGGTCGGTGGCCGGGAGCAGGACGGGGCCGGCGGCGTCCTTGGCGTTCTCGTGGTCGTCGGGGTGCATCCGGTCGATGTCGAGGGTCCACAGGTTGTTCTGGTACGGCGGCTTCGCGCCTCCCAGCGTGGCGGGGGCGCAGAGCAGGGTGTGGTTGTCGACCCACCCGGACGGCCGGCATTCCGTGTCCTTGATCCTGCCGGCGGAGCCGCTCGCCTTCAGGGCGCCGTTCGCCGTCACGGTCACCACGTTCTGGCCTTCGCCGTCGACGTAGCCGACCGCGCGCCTTCCGTCCGGACTGAAGTACACGCTCCCTCCGGTCACGCCGTGCACCGGGGTGCCGCCGAGCGACAGGCCGAGGTCCCCGAATCCGGCGCTCGGTCCCGACCACTGCTCGGTCAGCCGGTGGTCGGCGGACAGGTCACGGCTGGCGATGTGGTCCTGACCGTTCGGGTCGCGGTACGTGAACCAGACGCTCCCGCCGTCGGGGGCGAAGAGGGCGTCCTTCTCCTTGGGCAGGCTGGTGAAGCCGGCGGGCGTACCGGTGAGATCGGTGAAGGTGCCGGCGAGATCGACGTAGCCGACGTGGCTCGCACCGGTCTTGTTGTCGGCGGTCACGACCGCGAGCCGGCTGAAGTCGTGGTCGAAGAGCTGCCGGACGCGCGGACCGAAGGCGGAGTCGGAGGCCTCCTCCCCGCTGCTTCCGGGATTCGGGAAGTTCCCCGCGCACAACTCCTGAAGGGCGCTCAGCTTCTCCCCCTGCCGTGAGCCGACCGCCGCCGTGGCGGGCAGGGTGAACGCGACCGAGGCCACCGTCTTCCAGCTGCCGGGTTCGAATCCGTGCACCCAGACCTTCGCCGGCCGGGAGGCGGACACCGTGCAGCCCGCACTGATCACGAGGTCGTGGTCACGGAAGGTCGCGTTCGTGGCGGCAGACGGCGTCTGCGGTGAAGCCTGGGAGGGAGCCGTGCCGGAGCTTCCCGAGGCGCTGGCGGGCTGTTGCCCGGAGCTTCCGCAGCCGGTGACCAGCGGAAGCAGCAGAGCAACCGCCGCCACGAGCCGCCGCCCGGTCCGCCCGCTCCCCGTCACGACCATCCAGACCTCCGTTGTTGTGCGACCACGCGTCAGAACCTGACGACAGGAACGGTCATAGGATCTCAGACTCGACGTGGCCGTGTCGTTGATCAACCGCATGCGGTCCGCTGACCTGTGACGCAGTCACACCCCGGGCTCACAGGTTGAAGGCCCGGAGGCTGACCCGGGCCGTTTCGGCGTCGTCGTACGTGACCTTCAGCCGGACGACCGCGGCCTGCCCGCTCGGGTGGGCTCCGGCGGCCTCGTCGCTGCTGAAGCTCAGACCCGAGGCGGAGGCGGCGTCCTGCCGCACCCGGGGGAAGGCTTCCGTCAGCCGGGCGGCGAGGTTTGCCCGGGGCATCCGGAACTCGGCCTCGTAGCCGGCCTCCTGCCAGCCGCCGTCGTCCGTGCACGAGGCCCCGGCGGCCTTGGCGGGCAGTGAGCCGCCCGCGAAGGCCAGCACCTTCGAGCAGTCGGCCCTGACGGGCCCGTCACCGCTGCTGGTCCAGACGAACACGATGAGGCCCAGGTAGACGGCGGGTCCGAGCAGGACGACGGTCACCAGGCCCGCGGTCAGCCAGGTCAGCAGCCGGTCCAGCCCGCCGGTGCGTTCGGTGTGCATCAGGAGAACCCCCCGGTCTCTGTGGACAGCGAGGCACCGATCCTCGCATGCAATCTGAACATGTTCAAATAAGTGGGGGGCGGAAACGCCGCCGCCCCCGGGGAGGCCCGGGGGCGGCGAGGGGGATCGGGACGGCCTCAGCTCGGTCGGCCCAGGGCGCGGTAGGTCCAGCCGGCGGCGCGCCAGGCTTCGGCGTCCAGGACGTTGCGGCCGTCGAGGAGGCGGCGTTCGGCGACCACGGCGCCGAGTTCGGCCGGGTCCAGCTCGCGGAACTCGGACCACTCGGTGAGATGGAGGACGACGTGGGCGCCCTCGGCGGCCTCCAGGGCGGAGCGGGCGTAGGCGAGGGAGGGGAACATCTTGCGGGCGTTGTCCACGGCCTTCGGGTCGTAGACGGTGACCTGGGCGCCCTGGAGCTGGATCTGGGCGGCCACGTTGAGGGCGGGGGAGTCCCGGATGTCGTCCGAGTTGGGCTTGAAGGCGGCGCCGAGGACGGCGACCCGACGGCCCAGGAAACCGCCGCCGCACTGCTCACGGGCCAGCTCCACCATCCGGGAGCGGCGCCGCATGTTGATCGAGTCGACCTCGCGCAGGAAGGTCAGCGCCTGGTCGGCGCCGAGCTCGCCGGCCCGGGCCATGAACGCGCGGATGTCCTTGGGCAGGCAGCCGCCGCCGAAGCCGAGGCCGGAGTTGAGGAACTTGCCGCCGATCCGATCGTCGTAGGCGAGCGCCTTGCTGAGCTGGGTGACGTCCGCGCCGGCCGCCTCGCAGACCTCGGCCATCGCGTTGATGAAGGAGATCTTGGTGGCCAGGAAGCTGTTGGCGGCCGCCTTGACCAGTTCGGCGGTCGCGTAGTCGGTGACCATGAACGGCACCCCGGCCGCGATCGGCTCCGCGTACACCTCGCGCAGCAACCGCTCGGCCCGCTCGCTCTGGGCGCCGACCACGATCCGGTCCGGCCGCAGGGTGTCCTGCACGGCGAAGCCCTCACGCAGGAACTCCGGGTTCCAGGCGAGTTCGGCGCCCTCGCCGACCGGCGCCAGCGCGGCCAGCCGCTCGGCCAGCCGGGCCGCCGAGCCGACCGGGACGGTGGACTTGCCGACCACCAGGGCGGGGCGGGTCAGATGCGGTGCGAGCTCGTCGATCGCGGTGTCGACGTACGACATGTCGGCCGCGAACTCGCCCTTGCGCTGCGGCGTGTTGACGCAGACGAAGTGCACGTCGCCGAACTCGGCGGCTTCCTGGGCGGAGGTGGTGAAGCGCAGCCGCCCGGTCGAACCCTCGTGCCCGGCCACGTGCTTGAGGAGCAGTTCGGACAGCCCCGGCTCGTACATCGGAACGCGGCCGGCGGTCAGCATGGCGATCTTGTCGGGGTCGATGTCCAGACCCAGCACCTCGAAGCCGAACTCGGCCATCGCGGCGGCGTGCGTGGCGCCGAGGTAGCCGGTGCCGATCACGGAGATGCGGAGGGTCACGGGTTCTCCTTGGATGCGGACGCGACCAGTACGGATGCCCCGATGCTATCCGTCCGCGGAGGGCGCTCCGGGATCACCTGCACGCACGGGACGCTAGGCAGCCGCAGGTCGGCGCCCTAGGATCTCTACTGAACGGTAGTTAACCGCGGATTCGACGCGGACCGGGCGTCGATCGGACCTCGCTCGGGCGTCGGTCACTGAACGACGAGGCAGGCATCATGGCGGGCAGCGCAGGGGCGGCTGACTTCGATCTCTTCCGTATCTCCGAGGAGCACGGGATGCTCCGTGAGGCGGTGCGTTCGCTGGCCGAGGCGAAGATCGCTCCGTTCGCGGCGGAGGTGGACGAGCAGGGGCGGTTCCCGCAGGAGGCGCTGGACGCGTTGCAGGGCAGTGACCTGCATGCGGTGCACGTGCCGGAGGAGTACGGCGGTGCGGGGGCGGATGCGCTGGCGACGGTGATCGTGATCGAGGAGGTGGCGCGGGTGTGTGCGTCGTCCTCGTTGATTCCGGCGGTGAACAAGCTGGGGTCGCTGCCGGTGCAGTTGTCGGGTTCGGAGGAGCTGAAGGCGAGGTACCTGGGGGCGCTGGCGCGTGGTGAGGGGATGTTCTCGTACTGCCTGTCGGAGCCGGAGGCGGGCAGTGACGCGGCGGGGATGAAGACCCGGG
>NZ_JBHVFE010000631.1:0-4141 GCF_042801945.1 Kitasatospora sp. NPDC057542 | reverse complement strand
CCCTTGCGGGTGGTCGGCCCGGCCTTTTCGCGTTTCCGGGGCAGGCCCGTTCCCCCGACCGGCCGGTACGGACCACCGGTGTGGCCGATGGCTCACTCGGCACCGTCGGTGCCGGGGGGTAGGGTGATCACCGGAGTCGAGGGCGGCCCCACCACGGCTTCTGTAACGCCGAGGGGGTCCGGATCGATAGACCGGTCGAGGCCCGCACCGTCGGTGGGCCCTTGACGAACCAGGCATGGCGCGCGATTCTCAAGGCGCGAGTCCGCCCGGTTGGTTCGCCGCTGGATGCATAACCAGCGGCCCGGCGGGAAATGACTCCACGTGAGTTAGAGCAGTACCCGGTGGGTGCCCGCGCCCGCCGGCTACCGGGAGGAGTCTCCGATTCGGTCTCCGAATCAGAGCTGGACAGCAGTGTCGCCTTTGGCTACACTGTCCCTTTGCGCTGCCTGTTAGCTGCTCCGTGACTCGTCGCCCGGAGTTTGCGTTGCCCTGAAGGGGTCTGGCACCGCCTCCGCAAAGCGGCTCTGACCTGGGGTTTCGACTCCGGCAGAGGCCAGTGGCGAGGGAGGCGGCACCAAGCCCAAGCAGGCCCGGCTGGTACGCGCGTAGTGAGCTCCGAGCCCTCGGAAGGACCCCCCTCTTGGCCGCGCCGCGCAACGCCTCGAACAATTCCGCCGCATCCACCGCCCCGCTCCGCGTCTCCTTCGCGAAGATCAAGGAGCCCCTCGAGGTCCCGAACCTCCTGGCCCTGCAGACCGAGAGCTTTGACTGGCTGCTCGGCAACGCGGCCTGGAAGGCCCGGGTCGAGGAGGCGCTGGAGTCCGGTCAGGACGTCCCCACCAAGTCCGGTCTGGAGGAGATCTTCGAGGAGATCTCCCCGATCGAGGACTTCAGCGGGTCGATGTCGCTGACCTTCCGCGACCACCGTTTCGAGCCGCCGAAGAACTCCATTGACGAGTGCAAGGACCGCGACTTCACGTACGCGGCCCCGCTCTTCGTCACGGCCGAGTTCACCAACAACGAGACCGGTGAGATCAAGTCTCAGACGGTCTTCATGGGCGACTTCCCGCTCATGACCCACAAGGGCACGTTCGTGATCAACGGCACCGAGCGTGTCGTCGTGTCGCAGCTGGTCCGCTCCCCGGGTGTGTACTTCGACTCCACCCTGGACAAGGTGTCCGACAAGGACATCTACTCCTGCAAGGTCATCCCCTCGCGTGGTGCCTGGCTGGAGATGGAGATCGACAAGCGCGACATGGTCGGCGTTCGCATCGACCGCAAGCGCAAGCAGTCCGTCACCGTGCTGCTCAAGGCCCTCGGCTGGACCAACGAGATGATTCTCGAGGAGTTCGGCGAGTACGAGTCCATGCGCAACACCCTGGAGAAGGACCACACCCAGGGCCAGGACGACGCGCTGCTGGACATCTACCGCAAGCTGCGTCCGGGCGAGCCGCCGACGCGCGAGGCCGCGCAGACGCTGCTGGAGAACCTGTACTTCAACCCGAAGCGCTACGACCTCGCCAAGGTCGGCCGCTACAAGGTCAACCGCAAGCTGGGCAACGCCGAGTCGCTGGACTCCGGCGTGCTCACCGAGCCCGACATCATCGGTGCGATCAAGTACCTGGTGAAGCTGCACGCGGGCGAGACCGAGTGGCGTGACGGCGAGGGCCGCGACATCGTGGTCGAGGTCGACGACATCGACCACTTCGGCAACCGCCGCCTGCGCAACGTCGGCGAGCTCATCCAGAACCAGGTCCGTACGGGTCTCGCCCGCATGGAGCGCGTCGTGCGCGAGCGCATGACCACCCAGGACGTCGAGGCGATCACGCCGCAGACCCTGATCAACATCCGGCCGGTCGTCGCCTCCATCAAGGAGTTCTTCGGCACCAGCCAGCTGTCGCAGTTCATGGACCAGACGAACCCGCTGTCGGGCCTGACCCACAAGCGCCGTCTGTCCGCGCTGGGCCCCGGTGGTCTGTCCCGTGAGCGGGCCGGCTTCGAGGTCCGTGACGTGCACCCCTCGCACTACGGCCGCATGTGTCCGATCGAGACCCCCGAAGGCCCGAACATCGGTCTGATCGGCTCGCTGGCCTCGTACGGCCGGGTCAACGCGTTCGGCTTCATCGAGACGCCGTACCGCAAGGTCGTCGACGGTGTGGTCACCGAGCAGGTCGACTACCTGACCGCCGACGAGGAGGACCGCTACGTCATCGCCCAGGCGAACGCGCCGCTGACCGCGGACCTGCACTTCGCCGAGCCGCGCGTCCTGGTCCGCCGCCGTGGCGGCGAGATCGACTACATCCCGGGCTCCGAGATCGACTACATGGACGTCTCGCCGCGCCAGATGGTGTCGGTCGCGACCGCCATGATCCCGTTCCTCGAGCACGACGACGCCAACCGCGCGCTCATGGGCTCGAACATGATGCGCCAGGCGGTGCCGCTGCTGAAGAGCGAGGCCCCGCTGGTCGGTACCGGCATGGAGTACCGCTGCGCCGTCGACGCCCAGGACGTCATCACAGCCGAGAAGGCCGGTGTGGTCCAGGAGGTCTCGGCCGACTACGTCACCGTGGCCAACGACGACGGCACGTACACCACGTACCGCGCCGCCAAGTTCACCCGCTCCAACCAGGGCACCTCCTTCAACCAGAAGGTGCTCGTGGACGAGGGCGCCCGGGTCGAGGTCAACCAGGTGCTGGCCGACGGCCCGTGCACCGACGAGGGCGAGATGGCCCTCGGCAAGAACCTGCTCGTGGCGTTCATGTCGTGGGAGGGTCACAACTACGAGGACGCGATCATCCTGTCGCAGCGCCTCGTGCAGGACGACGTCCTCTCCTCGATCCACATCGAGGAGCACGAGGTCGACGCCCGTGACACCAAGCTCGGCCCCGAGGAGATCACCCGGGACATCCCGAACGTCTCCGAGGAGGTCCTGGCCGACCTCGACGAGCGCGGCATCATCCGGATCGGCGCCGACGTCGTCACCGGCGACATCCTGGTCGGCAAGGTCACCCCGAAGGGTGAGACCGAGCTGACCCCCGAGGAGCGCCTGCTCCGCGCGATCTTCGGCGAGAAGGCCCGCGAGGTCCGCGACACCTCGCTGAAGGTCCCGCACGGTGAGTCCGGCAAGGTCATCGGCGTGCGCGTGTTCGACCGCGAGGAGGGCGACGAGCTTCCCCCGGGCGTCAACCAGCTGGTCCGCGTCTACGTGGCCCAGAAGCGCAAGATCACCAACGGTGACAAGCTCGCCGGCCGCCACGGCAACAAGGGCGTCATCTCCAAGATCCTGCCGGTCGAGGACATGCCGTTCCTGGAGGACGGCACCCCGGTCGACATCATCCTCAACCCGCTGGGTGTCCCGTCCCGAATGAACCCGGGACAGGTCCTGGAGATCCACCTCGGCTGGCTCGCCAAGCAGGGCTGGGACGTCTCCGGCCTCGCCGACGAGTGGGCCAAGCGCCTCCAGGCGATCGGCGCCGACCAGGTCGAGGGCGGCACCAACCTCGCCACCCCGGTCTTCGACGGCGCCCGCGAGGACGAGATCACCGGCCTGCTGGACAACACCATCCTCACCCGTGACGGTGAGCGCCTGGTGAACTCCACCGGCAAGGCCCGGCTGTTCGACGGCCGCTCCGGCGAGCCGTTCCCGATGCCGATCTCGGTCGGCTACATGTACATCCTCAAGCTGCACCACCTGGTCGACGACAAGCTGCACGCCCGTTCGACCGGTCCGTACTCGATGATCACCCAGCAGCCGCTCGGTGGTAAGGCGCAGTTCGGTGGTCAGCGCTTCGGTGAGATGGAGGTGTGGGCCCTGGAGGCGTACGGCGCGGCCTACGCGCTCCAGGAACTGCTCACCATCAAGTCCGACGACGTCCTCGGCCGAGTCAAGGTCTACGAGGCCATCGTCAAGGGCGAGAACATCCCCGAGCCCGGCATTCCCGAGTCCTTCAAGGTTCTCATCAAGGAAATGCAGTCGCTCTGCCTCAACGTGGAGGTGCTGTCCTCGGACGGCCAGTCCATCGAGATGCGGGACTCCGACGAGGACGTGTTCCGCGCCGCCGAGGAGCTCGGCATCGACCTGTCCCGGCGCGAGCCCAGCAGCGTCGAAGAGGTCTGACGGAGGTAGGGCCGGCCGCAGCAG
>NZ_JBHVFE010000630.1:0-4161 GCF_042801945.1 Kitasatospora sp. NPDC057542 | reverse complement strand
CCACCGGGGGTGGCCGGCGGCGCACGTCGGACGGTTGTGGCGGGCGGCCGCCCGACAGACCCCTCCGAGGGAGGAAAGGGATGAGGCCCTGCCCGGCGACCGCCGCCGGTCATCACGGTGGGGGGAGATCCGGATTCCGTCATCCGGGTTCCGATTGCCTGTGGATAACTCGTGGGCTGTGGATGAAAACGTTCACCCGGGCGGGGGGCTAATCGGCGAAGAATTGACGAAAGGGGTCACCGAGATGAACCGAGGCCCGCCGCATCCCGTTCCGTCGTTCTCCCGACCGCCGACCGCCGACCGCCGACCGCCGCACTCCGGACACCGCTTCCGGACGGGCCCGCACCACCGATCGGAACCAGCCGTTCGGTCCTCGACGGACATGAGCAAATGGCAACGCAGAGTGACGAAGGCCGATCGGCGAGCCGAGCTGCCGACACCCCCTGTAAGCCGACGACGCGCCGGCGCCGAATGCGCCACGAGGGGCGTTCAAGCCCCGAAAATGGCCCCGGACGTGCGACGACCCCCGCCGGGGGGGAGAGCGGGGGTCGTCTATCCACAGCCCGGCTCGGGGGGGAGGAGCCGGACCGGGTTAGCACGGTCGCGAACGATCCGTGACTTCCATGGTGTACCCGAGCGGCCAGAAACACAAACCCGCACGCCCGCGAGTACGCCGAATGGCGGGGTGATTTGCGGCTGCCTCTATCCTCGGTTCCCGTGGACACCACCGAGAACGCCGACGACCACGCCGACGAGTCCCAGGGCGACACGACCGGGCCCGAAGAGCTCCGCCCGCCCGTTCGCCCCCGACCCGGCGGGCTGCGCACGGCGGCCTTCTTCGACCTCGACAAGACCATCATCGCCAAGTCGAGCGCGCTGGCCTTCAGCCGCCCGTTCTACCAGGGCGGCCTGATCAACCGTCGGGCCGTACTGCGCAGTGCGTACGCCCAGTTCGTCTTCCTGGTCGGCGGCGCGGACCACGACCAGATGGAGAAGATGCGCGAGTACCTCTCCGCGCTCACCCGGGGCTGGAACGTCCAGCAGGTGCGCGAGATCGTCGCGGAGACCCTGCACAACCTGATCGACCCGATCATCTACGACGAGGCGGCCTCGCTGATCGAGCAGCACCACGCGGCCGGCCGGGACGTGGTGATCGTCAGCAGCTCCGGCTCCGAGGTGGTCGAGCCGATCGGCCGGCTGCTCGGCGCGGACCACGTGATCGCCACCCGGCTCAAGGTCGAGGAGGGCTGCTACACCGGCGAGATCGAGTACTACGCCTACGCCGAGAACAAGGCCGCCGCCATCCGGGAGTTGGCCGCGACCGAGGGCTACGACCTGGCCGCGTCCTACGCCTACAGCGACTCCTCCACCGACCTGCCGCTGCTGGAGGCGGTCGGTCACCCGTCGGCCGTCAACCCCGACCGCGCGCTGCGGAAGGAGGCGCAGGCCCGGGAGTGGCCGGTGCTGGTCTTCGACAAGCCGGTGGAACTGCGGCGCCGGCTGCCCGAGTTCTCCGCTCCGAGCGGCTCGGTGCTGACCGCCGTGGCGGTCGGGACGGCCGCGGTGACCGCCGGGGTGATCTGGTACCTGGCCCACCGGCGGCGTCCCGTCGCCTGAGGCCACTGGACCGGGCAATCCTTGGACAAAACGGTCAATCGTGATGGACTTCTCGTTTCGGGTTCCCCTTTCGCCCGAAACGCGATACAAATGAAGCACGGCCCGCGAGACCCGGTCAGGACCTAAGAGGTCAAACCGACAACGCAGTTCAGGCCCCACGGACCGCACGTACAGATATCCGGGCACCCACATGCAGCCGACCCGCTGTCGGGCCGCCGGACCAGACGAACGGGCAGGATCCCCGTCTGATCGGCACTTCCGGTGCATGCATGGTCACCCGGTATCTGCACCAGCGGCGGCACCCAGCAGGATCAGGTGCCGCCGCATCTGCGTGTCCGCGCGCCCCCCTCACGGGGCGCGCGCCGCCCGGTCCGGCCGCTCAGACCATCCCGCGCTGCATCGCCTCGCAGACCGCCGTGCTCTCCCGCACGCCGAGCCGCAGCGCCCGGCCGCAGTGCGCGATCCAGGCCGCCATCCCCTCGGGGGTGCCCGCCAGGTAGCCGGCCAGGGCCCGGCGGTAGGCGGCCGTGCCCAGCTCCGCCAGGCCGACCTCGGCCGGGCAGATCGACTTCGGGTCGAGGCCCTCGGCGATCAGCACGATCCGCTGGGCGGCCCGCGCGATCACCCCGTTGTGGGTGCCGAACGGCCGCAGCGCGAGCAGTTCGCCGTGCACCACCGAGGCCACGACGAGGGCCGGCGTGCCCACGCCCTGCCCCTCCGCGCGGGCCACCAGCAGCCGGGAGAGCTGGTCGAGCCGGGCCGCGACCTCCTCCGCGCCCGGAGCGGGCGGCAGCACGGGCAGCGGCCCGCCCACGGCCTCGACCTCGACGCTCTCCACCGGCTTCAGCTCCAGCGGGAACAGCTCCTCGGCGCCCTCCCCGGCCCGCCGCGGGCGACCGGCGGCCGGATCGCCGTCGCCGACCGCGAGCAGGTGCAGCCGGGCCAGCACCTGGAGCGGCGAGTGCCGCCAGATGCTGAGCAGCTGACCGGCCTCGGCGGCGATCCGCAGGGCCGCGCCGACCGTGCGGGCCTCGGGATCCGCGCCGAAGTCGCTGCGGCGGCGGACCTCCTCCAGCGGCCAGTCGGACCCGGCCAGGGCGGCCGACGCGCGGGCGCCGCGCAGCGCGGACTCGGAGGTGACCTCGGCCGCGCGGCGGCGCATCACCCGGTGGCCGTAGAGCCGGTCGACGGCCTTGCGCACCTCGGCCACCGCGTCGGGCACCCCGGGGAGCTGGGCCAGTGGGGCGAGGGGATCAGTTCCAGTGCTCACCTACCCGAGAGTAATGAACGAGGCGCCCCTCCCGGAACAGCAACCCCGCATCACCCATTAGAGGCAATCCTCACTTCCCCCTCCCGGCGAAACCCAAACCACGGCTAGCATGGCCGCTATCGGAGACGATAACGATTTCCAACTAGGGGGCGCGTCGTGCGCGACCCCTGGACAGGCGGCCCGCAGCGAGGGCCCTGAGCGAGAGCCGGAGTCCCCAGATGAAGATCGCCTTCGTCGGCAAGGGCGGCAGCGGGAAGACCACGCTGTCCGCACTGTTCATCCGCCACCTGGCCGCCATGGGCCGACCGGTCATCGCCGTGGACGCCGACATCAACCAGCACCTGGGCCCGGCCCTGGGGCTGACGGACGCTCAGAGCGCCGAGCTGCCCTCGCTGGGCGGACACCTGCCGGAGATCAAGGAGTACCTGCGCGGCAGCAACCCGCTGATCCGCTCCTCCGACGAGATGATCAAAACCACGCCGCCCGGCCGCGGTTCGCGACTGCTGAGGATCGTCGAGGAGAACCCGGTCTACGCCTCCTGCGCCCGCCCGATCGCACTGGACGAGGGCTCGGTCCGACTGCTGGCGACCGGCGCGTTCACCGAGGAGGACCTCGGGGTGGCCTGCTACCACTCCAAGGTCGGCGCGGTGGAGCTGCTGCTCAACCATCTGCTGGACGGGCCGGGCGAGTACCTGGTGACCGACATGACCGCCGGCTCGGACTCCTTCGCCTCCGGCCTGTTCACCCGCTTCGACCTGACCTTCCTGGTCGCCGAGCCGACCCGCAAGGGCGTCTCCGTCTACCGCCAGTACCGGGACTACGCCCGCGACTTCGGCGTGCAGCTGCGGGTGGTCGGCAACAAGGTGCAGGGCCCGGACGACCTGGCCTTCCTGCGCCGCGAGGTCGGCGACGACCTGCTCACCACCTTCGGGCAGTCGGACTGGGTGCGCCGCCTGGAGCAGGGTGCCGAACCGCCGCTGAAGTCCCTGGAGCCGGCCAACCGGGCGGTGCTGGAGGAGCTGCGGATCGAGGCCGACGCGGCGTACGGGTGGCGGGACGTGCGCCGCTACACCGAGCAGGCGGCGCTCTTCCACCGCCGCAACGCAGAGAGTTGGGCCAACGCCAAGGTCGGCACCGACCTCGCGACCCAGGTGGACGAGGACTTCGTCCTGGGTGAGTTCGCCGACGACGGCGAGCGGACGGCCCCGGCGGGTGCCCACGTCTGACCTGCGCCACCGCAGCCGAACGGGCCGCGGCCTCCCCCACCCCGGGGA
>NZ_JBHVFE010000629.1:0-4165 GCF_042801945.1 Kitasatospora sp. NPDC057542 | reverse complement strand
CCCCTGAGGAGCCCGCCCACCATCGTTTTTCCGGGGTGCTCAGCGCCAGCGCCAGGCGTGGTCGACCGGGCCGATGCCGGCGCCCAGGGCGAAGCCCCCGGCGATCGCGCCGGTGATGTACTCCTTGGCGGAGGCCACCGCCTGCGGCAGCGGCTCGCCCTTGGCCAGGCCGGCCGCGATCGCGCTGGCCAGGGTGCAGCCGGTGCCGTGGGTGTGCCGGTTGTCGTAGCGCGGCGCCCGGAACCAGTGCACCTCCTCCGGTCCGCCGTACAGCAGGTCGGCGGCCTCGCCCGCCAGGTGGCCGCCCTTGACCAGCGCCCAGCGCGGCCCGAGGTCGACCAGTGCCTTGGCGGCCTCCAGCATCTGCGACTCGTCCTCGACGGTCAGCCCGGTGAGCTGGGTCACCTCGTGCAGGTTGGGGGTGGCCAGGGTGGCGACCGGCAGCAGCTTCTCGCGGACGGTGGCGACGGCCTCGGCGACCAGCAGCGCGTCTCCGTGCTTGGAGACCCCGACCGGGTCGACCACCACCGGGGCGTCCACCCCGGCGAGCAGCTCGGAGACGGTCTCGACGAGTTCGACCGAGGCGAGCATGCCGGTCTTCACGGCCTGCACCCCGATGTCGTCCACCACGCTGCGGAACTGCGCCCGGACGGCTTCGGCGGGCAGTTCCCAGTAGCCCTGGACGCCGAGCGAGTTCTGCGCGGTGACGGCGGTGATCACGCTCATGCCGTGGACGCCGAGGGCGAGCATCGTCTTGAGGTCGGCCTGGATGCCGGCGCCGCCGCCGGAGTCGGAGCCGGCGACGGTGAGCACGCGGGGAGGTGCCTCGGAGGGGCCGCCCGATGGGGGTGCCCCCGGACGGAGTCCGGGGGAGAGTCGGCCGAGGGCTGGGGTGGGAGACGGGAGGGCCATGGGCCCCAACCTACCCGCGCGGTTTCAGAGCACCGCCTCGGACTCCGTCCAGCGGTCCTTCGGCACCGTCTTCAGCCGGGTCACCGCGTCGCCGAGCGGCAGCAGCTCGATGCCGGTCCGACGCAACGCCGTGAAGTGCCCGAACGCCCCCTGGTGGACGGCCTCCACCGCGTGCCAGCCGAACCGGGTGGCGAGCACCCGGTCCCGGGCGGTCGGGGTGCCGCCGCGCTGGACGTGGCCGAGGATGACCGGGCGGGCCTCCTTGCCGAGCAGGTTCTCCAGCTCGTGGGCGAGCCGGTTGCCGATCCCGCCGAAGGTCCGGTGGCCGTACTGGTCGACCTCGCCGTGGTCGAAGCGCATGGTGCCGGGCACCGGGGAGGCGCCCTCGGCGACGGCGATGATGGCGAATTTCTTGCCGCGCGCGAAGCGGTCCTCGATTATCCGGGCCACCGCCTCGATGTCGAAGGGCTTCTCCGGGATCAGGATGCCGTGCGCACCGCCCGCCATGCCCGCGGTGAGGGTGATCCAGCCGGTGTGCCGGCCCATCAACTCGACCACCATGACGCGCTGGTGGGACTCGGCGGTGGTCTTCAGCCGGTCGATCGCCTCGGTCGCGACGTGCACGGCGGTGTCGAAGCCGAAGGTCACGTCGGTGCCCTCGATGTCGTTGTCGATGGTCTTCGGCACCCCGACCACGGGCAGTCCGGCGTCGCTGAACTGCTTGGCGGCGGTCAGCGTCCCCTCGCCGCCGATCGCGATCAGCGCGTCGATGCCGATCTCCCGGGCCAGCGCCTCGGCGTTCTCCACCGCCCAGGCGATCCGGTCCCGCCGCACCCGGGCCGAGCCCAGGATGGTGCCGCCGAGGGTGAGCAGGCCGGTGACGTCGTCGTGCGAGACCGTCCGGGTGCGGCCCTCGATCAGCCCGAGGAAGCCGTCCAGGATGCCGACGATCTCGTCCCCGTGGACGTCGGTGCCCCGGTGCACCACCGAGCGGATCACCGCGTTGAGGCCGGGGCAGTCGCCGCCGCTGGTCAGTACACCGATCCGCATGTCTGGTGTGCTCCCGCTCGCCGTGGTTCGGACCACCCGCGCCGGACGGGCGGGCTGGGATGCCGCCAGCGTACGCAAAACGCACCCGCGACGCCCGTCCCCCCGCACGCCGGGACGTCACGCGCCGCCCACCGTACGGGGATCCGCGCGGGCCGCGCGCTACTCGGCGAAGTGGTCCCAGCCGCCGACCCGGTCCCAGGGCGCGCCGTCCACCGTCACCCGGCCGCCGCGGCTGCCCGCCGGACGGCCGGTCACCTCGCCCACCACCCGCCAGCGGGCAGGGAGTTGGACCCCGCGCGGGAAGGTGGCCACGATCGCGTGGTCCTCGCCTCCGGAGAGCACCCAGACCAACGGGTCCACCCCGACCGCCTGGCCGATGTCGGCCATCTGCGCCGGGACGTCGAAGTCGGCGGCCCTGAGGTCGATGTCCACCGCGCTGGCCCGGGCCACGTGGCCGAGGTCGGCGACCAGCCCGTCGCTCACGTCGATCATCGAGGTCGCGCCCAGCTCGGACGCCGCCGGACCCGCGTGGTACGGCGGTTCGGGACGGCGGTGCGCCTCGACGAAGGCGCGCGGGGAGCGGAAGCCGCGCTGGAGCACGGTGAGGCCGGCGGCCGACCAGCCGAGCCAGCCGGTCACCGCGACCACGTCGCCGACCTGCGCACCGGCGCGTGTCACCGCCGCACGCCCCTGGAGGTCCCCGAGCGCCGTGATGGCGAGCGTGACGGTGTCGCCGCGCACCACGTCGCCGCCGACCACCGTCGCCCCGGCCACCTGGCACTCGTCGCGCAGTCCGTCCATCAACTCGGTGGCCCAGGTGGTCGGCAGGTCCGCGGGGGCGACCAGGCCGAGCAGTATGGCGGTCGGCACCGCCCCCATCGCGGCCACGTCGGCGAGGTTCTGGGCGGCGGCCTTGCGGCCCACGTCGTAGGCGGTGGACCAGTCCCGGCGGAAGTGCCGGTTCTCGATCAGGATGTCCGTGGTCGCCACCACCCGGCCGTCCGGAGCCCGCACCACCGCGGCGTCGTCACCGGGGCCGAGGTCGACCGCGTCGGTGAGCGGTACCCGGGCGGTCAGCTCCCTGATGAGGCCGAACTCGCCGAGCTCGCCCACGGTCCCCTGCATCTGCCGTCCTCTCGCGTTTCCATCCGATTCGGTCCCCGTCGCGCTCCCCCGCGCGCAGCGTACGCCCTTCGGGGGCCTCGGGGTCTCCCCTCCCCGGCCCGCTGCGCGGTAGCGTGGTGATCAGCCTGCCGGTGAGCTCACCCACCCACACGCCTGACCGGGTGATCACGGCGGCGATCCCCCTTAACCGGCCGCCGGGAGGTCCTCGTGGTACAGGCATACATCCTGATCCAGACCGAGGTTGGGAAGGCCACCGCCGTGGCCGGGACCATCTCCGAGATGCCCGGCGTGCTCACCGCCGAGGACGTCACCGGCCCCTACGACGTGATCGTCAAGGCCGAGGCCGAGACGGTCGACGAGCTGGGCCGCATGGTGGTGGCCCAGGTCCAGAAGGTCGAGGGCATCACCCGCACCCTCACCTGTCCCGTGGTGCACCTGTAGGTCCGGGACGCCCGGGGCCTGTCGTCGGGCGCCCCGCAGTCGGAGTGCGACGACAGGTCCCGAGCCCCGGATACCATCGGCGGGTGGCCAGAGAACTGCGCGTCCCCAAGGCGCTGACCGCCCTGCCGGCCCCGGTTCGCTGGCTGGCCCTGCCCGTCGCGCTGACCTGCACGGTCGTGGTGCTGGTCGGCAGCTGGGGCCCGGCCGACCCGAAGGTCGAGGTCCCTCGGCCGAGCGGCAGGGCGGCCGAGTACTGCCGCTCGCTCGCCGCCGCGCTGCCCGCCGAACTGCTCGGGCACGCCCGCAGGGACCCGTCGCCCGCCTCGCCGTACGTGGCCGCCTGGGGCGGTTCGCCCCGGACGGTGCTGCGCTGCGGCATCGACCGGCCGGAGGAGCTGGACGGCGATCACGCCGCGGACTGGTCCCCGAGCGTCGACGGCGTCACCTGGTGGTCGCAGAAGCTCGCCGACGGCGGCTACCGCTTCGTGACGACCATGCGCGCCGCCTACGTCGAGGTGACCGTCCCGGCCGGGGCCGCGCAGAACCCCTTCGACCCGGCGGCCGCCCTGAGCGGCGCGGTCAAGGCCAACGTCCCGGGCTGAGCCGGGCGACGGCCCGGGCCTGACGGGACGTACCG